>JAZFYH010000167.1:0-5877 GCA_036443475.1 Gammaproteobacteria bacterium
GCGTGAGATTTACCAGGTTGAGCCATGCAGAAAATGGCAGACACTCGATCTCAAAGACTATCTTGAGTACGTGGACAACCGGGATGGAATTTCGCGCATTGCCGCAGGCAAGCAAATTGTATCGATAGATTTCATCCATCACCAGGTAGCAAGAGTTACCGTGCAGGCGGACCGGCAGCGTCGCGAACTGGTTTTTCTGGTAGCCGACGACACTACCTGGCAAATTACTTATTACGTACATTAGCAGGTCGGTTGCACAGTGAGCTACGTTAATTCAGACTGTTTTTATGAACACCTTTAAACAAATAAAACTTGTTTGTGGTGTGTTGTTGCTTGCCGCATTTTTCATGCCGCTGTCACGTTGCTATTACATTAAACTGCCACCTGGTTCCATTGAAGTTTTGGAGACGACAAACCAGGTTTCCGAATCCGTGCAGTCATACCATGATGTTTACGCGTACCGCACATTTCGTGCTGAAAAAGTCCGGAGCTGGGGTATTTTGTTGGCCTTTACCTGGCCGCTGTTGCTCATGGTGTTATCGCTGGTCGCACCAAAAATCGGCACTGCATTGTTACCTGTCGAACCCCTTGCCTGCGTAGGCAGCGGAATTGTGCTTGCGACTCTACTGGACGCAGACCGGATACTGTGGGGCGGGTACCTGGCAATACTCGCACTGCTTGGCTATTTTCTCACTGCCACGGCACATTTTTACCGGCATACTCGAGAACAATATCTTGCGAGGACAGGTGTACTGCCGTAGTACGAAGTGCTTGGATACGGAATACAAGTTAAGCTGTAATATCATAGATTGTGAATTTGAAAACCTGAAAGGGGGAAACATGAATAGGCAAGCATTCAAGACTTTGATCGCGGTGACGGGAATATTGTTACTGGTTTTTTCATCCGCAACGCGTGCTGACGACGAAATGCACACCGACGTACTCGCCGCCGTGGCGTTGTTCAAGGAAAAAGATCCAGATATGTCTAAGTTCTTTAACGATGCGTCCGGATACGTGGTTTTCCCGCACGTCGGCAAGGGCGGCATGGGCTTCGGTGGTGCCCACGGCAAGGGAGAAGTGTTCAAGGGTAGAAAGGTGATCGGCGACGCCAAGATCACGCAGTTCACTATCGGTTTCCAGTTGGGTGGCCAAGTGTTTGCCGAAGTTATTTTCTTTGAGAACGAAACGGCACTTACAAATTTCACCAAGGGCAAGTTTGAATTTAGTGCACAGGTTAGCGCGATTGCCGCCGCCGCTGGCGTGTCGGCGGACGCGAAATACGAAGATGGTGTTGCCGTGTTTACCATGGGCCTGAAGGGTTTGATGTACGAAGCCTCGGTAGGTGGCCAGAAATTCAAGTACAAGGCGAGATAATAGTTTCCAGAACTGAATCACTCGAACTAGAGGAAGAAACCATGAAAGGAATTTCTGCCAGGGCAATGGTGATCGTTGCCCTAATGACCACGTTGTTCATAACACAACCGGCACGTGCCGATGAAGAACTGCACGCCAAAGTTGTCGAAGCGATCGAGTTGTTCAACAGCACGGATCCATCTCTAAGTGAGTTTTTCGCTGACGCATACGGGTACGTTGTGTTTCCAAATATTGTAAAAGGGGGCTTGGGGCTTGGCGGAGCACGCGGCAACGGGGAAGTTTATGAAAGAAACCGCAAAGTGGGTGATGCCGTGTTGACACAGTTCACGATTGGCGCGCAGATCGGCGGCCAGGCGTATGCCGAAGTCATTTTTTTCGAGGACGAATCAGCACTCGACAATTTTAAGGACAGCAAGATGGAGTTCACGGCCCAAGCCAGCGCAATCGCTGCTTCGGCAGGCGCATCAATAGATGCGCCTTATGAGCATGGCGTTATGGTAATCACCGTGGGCAAGAAAGGTTTGATGGCCGAAGCAGCGGTTGGCGGCCAGAAGTTCAAGTTCATAGCCGATAAATAAGTCGCGATGAAACCGACGTAAACAGAGATCGTTACTACTGGAGTGAATTTTGTTGTTCCTCGGCAAGGCTTGCGCGTAAACCGTCCGCAAGGTCCGCGTAGCGTAGGACAGCGTTAAGTTCTTGAAGAATGTGGGTCGCATCCACGTGCCGGCGCTCACGAAGAAACTCAAGTTGTTTATCCGACAACGTTTGTTCTGCTTCACGTAGGGTCATGCGCGGGGGCCGTGGCAGCTGCGCAAGGTCCGCCAGCAGGTCAAGGTAATCGGCTTGTGACAGTGGATTATTATCGGAAACGTTATAGATACGCTGACCGTTTGGCGTACAAGCGGCGGTCACGCACAGATCTGCCAAGTCATCGGCGTGTATCCGGTTTCCCGGCCCGGATTCACTCGGATCCAGTACGGGAAGTTCCTGTACCAATCGTTTTAACGGTAACCTACCCGGTCCGTATATGGCCGCTACACGCAATATCGTGGCAGAGCACTGGTGTGTCCTGGCAAATTCGAATATCGCGTGTTCCGCGGCAAGTCTACGGTGACCGCGGTCCGATACAGGCGCAGGTGGCGTAGTTTCATCCACGGTCGCACCTTGGCTGTTGCCGTACACAGCAGTGCTACTGATATAAACAAGGTGGCCGGGCGGTGTGTTTGCCAATCGACCGAGCATGGCAACACAGCGCGGATCGTCTCGGCCCGTGAGGGGTGGTGGAGTCAGGACGTAAACCGTGTCCGCCTGCAACGCGGGCAGTGGAATCTTGTGGTCATCAAGATCAGCCAGCAGGGGATGGATCCCGGCAGCATCCAGCATTTTTGCCGTTTCTTCCTGTCGGACCAGGCCGGTCACGCTGTCGCCGTGAGCAAGATGGCGCGTAGCAATTCGCCGTCCTATATCACCACACCCAATAATAAGAACCTGCACTCGCGGTGTCCTTTACTTTCCAAATAAGTGAAAATACCGGCCCTTTGATTTCGTCGGATTATCCATGAACAAGCAGGCAACAATCCAACCCAGCGGACACATGTTTGAGCTGGCGGAGAACGAACCTATTTTGGATTCTGCCCTGCACGCCGGTGTGGCATTACCGTACGGATGCCGCGGTGGGTCCTGCGGAGTCTGCCGGGCAAAACTGGTCACGGGCGAGGTGCACTACCCCTTCGGTCCGCCACTTGCGTTAACCGATGAAGAACTGGCCGAAAACTATGTATTACCCTGCCTGGCTGAGGCGCTGAGTGACGTCACGCTTGATTCACCGGAACTTGTGGGCAGTGGTGACGTGGTTGTGAAAACCCTGCCGGTACGCGTGGCACGCATGGAAAAGCTTGCGCACGATGTGATGGGTCTGTGGTTGAAGTTGCCAGTGGTGGAACGGTTGCAGTTTCTTGCCGGTCAATACATTGATTTCCTCTTGCCGGGTGAAGTGCGCCGAAGCTTTTCAATTGCCAATGCACCGCATGAAGACAAATTTTTGGAACTGCATATTCGACAGGTTCCAGGTGGCAGTTTTACTAACCAGGTATTCACAGAGCTCGCAGAAAAATCCCTGTTGCGCTTGCAAGGTCCCTTGGGGAACTTTTATTTACGTGAAGAAAGTGATCGTCCGATAATTCTAATGGCAGGGGGTACAGGCTTTGCGCCGTTGAAGTCTATTATCAGTCACGCAATTGAAATCGGCATCAAGCGACCCATGCATGTGTTCTGGGGGGTAAGGGCGAAGCGGGATTTGTACCACAATGTTCTTGCCCAGTCCTGGGCAAAAGAGCAGGCGAATATATTTTTTACCCCCGTGCTATCAGAATCGCAACCTGGCGACAACTGGCAAGGTGAAACTGGCTGGGCGCATGAAGCGGTGTTAAAACATTTCCCGGACCTGGCGATTTACGACATGTACATAAGCGGCCCGCCGCCGATGATCAATGCGGCGAAAGCGGCGTTTGAAAAAGCCGCTCTGCCTTATGATCGTTTGTTCTTTGAGTCATTCGAATTTGCCGCAGATATTCAGATGCAGATTGATATTGCCGAGGAGAAAGCCCGCTCTAAGATTCGTTAACGATTAGTTATTTCCTGAGGTTAGCGCCGGCAAATCCTGTAGCGATATGGTCGGGTCATCATCGGTAAGCTCGGCTCCCACACGTAGCGCCAGACCTTGGTGAAACGCCAGCATCGCGGCTTCTGGCTGACCAAGATCCTTGAGAAGTTCGCCCAGTTCGACAAATGCTGCGCGCGTGGGATGCACGCGAATACTGCGTTCCAGGTACTCCCTCGCTTTTCCCCAGAGCTTTGCTGCAGCACAAAGACGACCCGCGGCAAGCAGCAGGTCGGGATCGTCACCGCGGTCGCGCAACCAACCTTCTATCCGGGACAGCACCTTGCCTGGGCTGCGTGTATCGAGCTTGCCGTACAAGTCAACCAGTTCTGAATTCCAGTTTGACTTTAGTGCGTCGCGCAGGACCTTTTCCGCAAAGTCGTCATTACCGACTTTTTGCAAGGCATTGGCGTATTCGCGTACGACCTGGAGTTTCGAACGCAGTTTTCTTGGAGCTGCCTTGAAAATTTCCTGCAGACTGGCTGTGCCTTGTGTACTTGCGGATCGCAGCCGTTCACACAACACAAGCGTTTCCAGACGATCCATTTCAACGGGCTTGATCTCGCCTAACTTGCGCAATCTCGGCAAAAGCATTTCAAGCAGGTCCCACTCGGCCATGATCTCGTGTAAACGGGCCAGTAAGCACAAACCGTACGGGTGGCCTGGCTTGAGTTCCTGCACACGGCGCAAGGTGGCAAGCGCATGTTCGAACTGACCGTGCGCCATTTGCAGTTCGGCTTGGGTCAGTAGTACGGCGATGGTGGCAGCAGGATTCTGTTCATGCGCGGCGCGCAAGTAGTTATCGCGTCGTTCGTGTGCACTCTGTAACTGTGCAGCTCTCGCGGCACCGAGGAAATTGAGAATCGGCGTGCGACTAAATTTGGCGCTTCGACTCAGAAATTTTTCTCCACGCTCCAACGTCCTTCCGCCAGTTCCAGTATGCCTCGATCAAGGTCCTCACGGGCGGACATTTCACGCCTTCGTGCCATCCCCTGCTGGAACTTCGTCGGTGCTTGAAACAGCAGCAGGAAGAAACGGATACCGGCCCAGAGTCCGAAAAAAACAGCCAGTGCAAAAATGATTAACACGGTAAATGTGCTCTCGTACGTCGTTCCACCGACACGTACAAGGAAGTAGCCGGGATCTCCAATAACCAACTTGCCCAGAGCAATACCGGCGGCCATTGCACGCAGAAACCAGAGTGCCAGTCTCATTAGTTGTGCTCCGCGATTTCGAGCAAGCGCAAGGTCCCCGAAAGATCGGGAAATGTTGCGGGCAGCTCGTTATCGCGCATGATCAACAATTGTTCGCGCGCTGCTGCCACGGCGGAATCCGAGGTATCAAAGTAACGTTCAAGCCATTCGACGGTGACATCGGCGCCGGCTTGAAAGTTCGCTGTATCCTGCATCAACAGGGAAAGAAGAGTGGACTCAAGTTTAAGTTCAAGATTTCGTAGCAGAAAATATTCCTGTTCAGGAGTCACGAAAGGCCGTAGATCGGTATCATGACGCACGGTAACTACGGAGCTGAACAACCGTTTTGTTGCAGCCTTGAAACGTTGCCAGGCACCGGCTTCGTCAGGCAATGCTTCTTCGCCGGTGTTGTGTGGCGAATCCGCTTTCCGCAAGGGTAGGGATTCGACGACGTTTGCCAATGACGCGAGCGTAAGCGCCATACCGGTAATATCCGGATCGGGCAACGATTCCAAAGCAAGAATGTCCTGTGCAAGTTTTGCACGTACATTGCTGAACAATGCATTGCCGGCGTCACGCAGTCTTGTGTCTGCCGCACGCAACGCAGCAAGAGCATTGCCTACGTTGCTTCGCAGTAGCAGTTCGTCA
>JAZFYH010000168.1:0-2459 GCA_036443475.1 Gammaproteobacteria bacterium
TATTCAGGAAGCTTACGCTACCGGACGCGGACGACTTTATGTACGCGCCAAAACGAAGATCGAGGTTGATGAGAAAAGTAGCAAGGAATCGCTAATAGTTATTGAGTTGCCATACCAGGTTAACAAGGCGCGCTTGCTTGAACGCATTGCCGAACTGGTCAAGGAAAAGAAACTGGATGGCATCACGGAATTACGGGATGAGTCCGACAAAGATGGCATGCGCATTGTCATTGAATTGCGTCGCGGGGAAAACACAGACGTCATATTGAACAACCTTTATCAGCATACGGCCATGCAGACGGTTTTTGGCATCAACAACGTCGCACTGGTTGACGGTCAGCCGCGATTATTGAACCTAAAACAGTTGTTGGAAGCTTTTATCCGCCATCGCCGCGAAATTGTCACACGACGCACTATTTTTGATCTACGCAAGGCGCGGGAGCGCGCCCACATGCTGGAAGGCCTGACGGTTGCGCTGACCAACATTGATGAAGTAATTACCTTAATCAAAAAATCGAAAGGTCCCGCAGAAGCCAAGGCGGCGTTGATCAAACGCGCTTGGGTACCAGGCCAAGTAATGGAAATGCTCTCGCGCACGGGTGCCGAAGTGTCACGGCCTGACGGTCTTCCCGCCGAAGTAGGGCTGCACGAGAATAAGTACACCTTATCGTTGGCGCAGGCACAGGCCATATTGGATTTACGCCTGCACCGACTGACCGGCCTTGAGCAGACAAAAATCTTTGATGAATACAAGGCAATATTGGACAGGATCGCCGAACTTCTAAAGATTTTGTCAAATCCAGACAAGTTGACTCGGGTCATTCACGACGAACTCATCGAGATTCGGGAACAGTACGGCGATGTGCGGCGCACAGAAATCATCGAAGCCCAGGAAGATCTGACCATCGAGGACCTGATTACCGAGGAAGACGTGGTTGTGACCTTGTCTCACTTGGGTTACGCAAAGTCACAACCGGTTACTACCTACCGCGCACAGCGTCGCGGCGGTCGTGGCAAGGCCGCGACATCCGTGAAAGACGAAGATTTCGTTGAAAAATTGTTTATTGCGAATACCCACGACACCATTCTCTGTTTCTCCAATCGGGGCAAGGCGTACTGGCTGAAGGTTTACCAGTTGCCGCAGGCCGGTCGGGGTGCGCGCGGTAAGCCGATTGTGAACCTGCTGCCGCTGGAAGAATCCGAGCGGATCACCGCTGTACTGCCTGTGCGCGAGTACGATCCTGGAAAATTCATTTTTATGGCGACTGCGAGCGGCACCGTAAAGAAGACCCCGCTGACCAGTTTTTCGCGCCCAAGGGCCAGCGGAATCATCGCGCTGGAATTGAAAGATGATGACCGTTTGGTAGGTGCTGCGGTGACGGATGGCCACTGCGATGTGTTGTTGTTTGCCAGTAATGGCAAGAGCGTTCGGTTCAAGGAAGGGGATGTCCGACCTATGGGTCGTACCGCCGCAGGCGTGCGCGGCATCAGGCTGGCAAAAAATGAACAGGTCATGAGTCTGGTTATCGCCAGCGAAGGATATATTCTGACCGCAACCGAACACGGCTACGGTAAAAGGACGCCGGTCGAGGACTACCCGGTGCAGGGTCGCGGTGGCCAAGGCGTGATTTCTATTCAGACCACCGCACGCAATGGTAGTGTCGTAGGATCCATCGAAATCGCCGAACAAGACGAGATCATGTTGATCAGCAATGCCGGGACGCTGGTTCGAACCAGCGCCAGCGATATATCAATATTTAGCAGGAACACCCAAGGTGTCCGCCTGATTCGACTCGGTGACAAGGAGCAATTGACAGGGGTTGAAAGGGTCGAGCCATTTATAAACGGTGACAACGACGTTGCCTGATACGTAATCGAGATCGCTGATGTCCAAAATATTTAATTTCAGTGCTGGGCCCGCAGCACTGCCCGCCGAAGTCATGCAACGTGTGCAGAAAGAATTCCTTAATTGCAATCAATCAGGGTTGTCAGTGGTGGAAATGAGTCATCGCAGTGACGAATTCCAGGACATTGCACGGCGTGCCGAAAAGGATTTGCGCGAGTTGTTATCCGTTCCAGAATCGCACGAAATCCTTTTTCTACAGGGTGGAGCAACCACGCAGTTTGCTATGGCGCCGATTAACTTGTTGCGGAACAAGAACACCGCGGATTATTTTCATACCGGATACTGGTCTGGAAAGGCGATCAAGGAAGCAAAACGTTTTTGCGAGGTTAACTTGGCGGTTAACGGGGAACCCAGCAACTTTACAGATATTCCTGCGCCACAGGATTGGCATCTGAATACTGATGCCGCATACGTGCATTACACGTCAAATGAAACAATAGGTGGTGTTGAGTTCCACGAAATTCCAGAAATAGGTGGTGTTCCTTTAATTGCAGATATGTCATCAAATTTACTTACGCGACCAATTGATGTCTCCCGGTTTGCGCTTATCTAT
>JAZFYH010000169.1:0-3537 GCA_036443475.1 Gammaproteobacteria bacterium
GTAATTCCTGGTTTAATCGCTAATCCGTGGGTCGGTCGCGCATCCGCGGTGCAGCGATAAACCGGTAACCGGTCTTTCTCACCGTGGCGATAAAGCGCGGTGACGCAACATCATCCTGCAACTTGCGACGCAATTCCGCTACATGCGTATCCACCGTGCGGCTCGGCACTGGGCTGGAATGTCCCCAGACTTGGCGCAGTAATTCTTCGCGCGACAGAGCCTTTTCCCTTTGTGATGCAAGCGCTAATAACAACTCGTACTCCTTGGGTGCTAAATCCAGCAACACTTGCTCTTGGTGTACCTCACGGGTTTGGGTGTTAATACTGATTCCATCAAATTCAAGCAGATCCTCAACCGCTTCCTTGCCCTGTCTGCGCAACAAGGCTTCAACCCTGGCCAGGAATTCGAGCAAACCGAATGGCTTGGTGACGTAATCGTCCGCGCCCAGTTTTAGGCCGCGCACTTTATCGGACTCCTCGCCACGCGCCGTTAACAGCAACACCCGGCCTTGATACCCGTTGGCACGAATTTCGCGCAGCACGCGAAACCCGTCCTTGCCCGGAAGCATGAGGTCCAGGATTAACAGATCGGGTCGAGAGGCCAGGCAACGAACGACTCCCTGGTTTCCATCGGCAACTGTCTCGACAACGTAACCCTCGATTTCAAGGTTGTTGCACAAACCAAGTGCAAGATCAGCGTTGTCTTCAACAATGAGAATTCTTGACATGCTTACGAGTCCGTCCAATTAGCGTTAGGCATTACGATCGTAAATCGTGCTCCGCCTGCATCCGAATCACCGATCACTACCGTACCGCCCTGCTGCAATACAAGTTCTTTGACTACTGCCAGCCCAATACCGGTTCCTGCGGTTGCCGAATCCCGTTCGCGCGGCAAACGGTAAAAACCGTTCCAGACACGATCCCGCTCCGGACCCGGGATACCCGGCCCGTTATCATCAACGACAATCCTTACCTGGTCTTCATTTACGTTAATCCGTATCTGAATAAGGCACTCCGTAGTGCCGTATTTTGCGGAATTATCCAGCAGGTTGAGCAACACCTGGCGCATTGCGTCGGCATCCACGTTTGCTGCGGCATGCAGACCTGCTGGCGCAGTAAATTCAAGGCGAGTTGACGGATGCATTCGAGAAAACTCGTCGCACACATCCCGCATCAACGGAATCAAGTCTTGTACGTCAAGCGCCATGTGGGTACTGCCGCGTTCATTGCGTGAGAACTGCAAAATATTTTCAACTAGATGAGTCAGACGTCGGGCCTCGCGATCAATGATATCCAGCGCATCGGTTTTTTCCTTTTCGTTACGCACGCGGTCCAAGCGCAAGGTTTCTGTGAACATCCTGATCTGTGTAAGCGGCGTCCGCAGTTCGTGCGATACCTGGGACACAAAGTCCTTGCGAAGTTCGGTCAGGCGACGTTCACGATAAAACTGCACCCCAGCCAGTATCAATAACGTAAACGTCACGACGATAAGCAACACCAGCATGGGCAACCGCTCGCCTGGCAACCCACCGATAATCAGTTTGGGTGCAATGTCGGATGGAATGGAAAGCTGCAATTGCATTCCCGAAAAAACGTCATCATAAACGTCACCCAGGGACTTACTAACAACGATACCGTCCGGTTCGAATTCACCCTGCAACATCAATTCGGCACCCGCCAAGTCCGTGACCCGAATGACCAGGTCCGAGTTGCCGAATTCACCATCCATGAGGGTCGGCAACAACGGGCCGCGCGATAACGCTTCGCCAAACCATGCTGCAAGAGAGCCGTTCTCAATCTGCAGCCCCACGAACCCTGTTACCTGTTGCTCAGTTACCACGGGGGTCATGTAAAACATGTGGGCACCATTGTTGTACACGGTCTCCAGGTAAATCGGGTCATCATCCTCGTCAGACTCCTCAGGTGCGCGTGTAAGCCTTTCGGTCAAGGCAGTTTCTATACTGCCGGGCAATTCAGTTTCACCGTGCAATTCACCAGATGCCGTGTCGAAGTACAGAAATTGCATTACCAGGGTCAGGGCGCGACTGGTCCGCTCATCTGGATTTGCTGCCGAACGAATTTGCTGCACTGTTGACCGCCAAACCGTGACATCTGTCAGTTCATCTCGCGTTAGCATATTTTGCAGCGGAATCAGTCCGTAAAAAAAAATTCCGCCAACAGATCGACGTGCAAGTTCATCGGCGTTCAATCTCGCATAATCACGCAACACGTTTTCCGCCGCCAACGACTGCAAGCGTGTTACCTGGTAGGCCTGCCAGGCCAAAACACTGACCAGCGCCAGGCTGGCAAGCAGCAACACCGTGGCCCACGGAAATACCCTTTTGCTTCGCGATGATGAAGTGTGCATAAGCGTAGCTTCAGTCAAGTAGCCGAATTGATCAATTAGGTGTCTCTGAACGCGCTCGCTCCTGACAGTTCCCGGACAAATCCCTTGCCTGATCCGGATACTAGGTGGGTTCGATAGGCAATCAAAAACGTAGAATCAACCTTGCTACCCGGGAGAATACAAAATGAACAGATCAACTTTGATTCTTTGCAGTTGCCTGTTGTTATTGCTGTCACCGCTGGCACGCGCGCAGCAACCGGACATTTTTGCAAACCCGAAAAACCTCAAGGTTTTACCCAAGGACATCAGCTCGAAGGAACTCAGTGAAACCATGAAAGGTTTTGCTTTTGCGCTAAATGCCCGCTGCGAGACCTGCCATGTTGGCGAAGCCGGCAAACCCTTAACCACGTTTGATTTCATCGCCGAAGAAAAGCCCAAGTACGTGTCCGCACGCGTCATGCTCAAGATGGTCGCCGCCATCAACAAGAAACATTTGAGCAAGCTCGGTGATGATCGTCGAGAGGGTGTTGAAGTGCGGTGCGTGACCTGTCATCGCGGCCAGGATCGACCTCGATTGATTCAAGACATACTCGACAGCAACATTGCCGAAAGCGGTGTGGATGCGGCCATTGCGAAATACACCGAACTACGAGAAGAATATTACGGTAGTCACACATACGACTTTTCTGATATGCCGCTAAACGAATACGCCATAGGCGTTATGCAAAAAGGCGACACAGCAGGTGCGCTTAAACTGGTTGACATGAATATTGAAAACAACCCGGATTCCGTTTGGGTTTATTACTACAAAGGTCGCATCCAGAATTCAAGTGGCGACGTTGCAGGTGCCATCGCAACATTTGAAACTGCGGCTGAACTTTTTCCCGACCAAGCGCCGAGAATACAGCGCAACGTCGAGATGTTGAAAAAGAAATTGGAGAACGCAGAGGAATAAGAGAACAACGGGTCAGGCTCGATTTTGAAACAACCAGCTCGTATATTCGCCTTTTGCCTGCTTGCGCTGACGACTACGTTGGCGCAGGCAGAAGAGGTAAATGTCTACGAAAACCCACAGAACCTGAAGGTTTTACCCAAAAACATTAGCCCTGAAGACCTCCAGGAAACTATGAAAGGTTTTTCCTTTGCGCTAGATACCCGCTGCGTGACCTGCCATGTTGGGGAAACCGGCCA
>JAZFYH010000170.1:0-14715 GCA_036443475.1 Gammaproteobacteria bacterium
ATTGGCAAATTTTGCTGGACAGAGTCGAGTTTGAAAACACCGATGCAAGCGTGCGGGGACATGGGCGGATCAATATTCCACGTGCCGGGTGTGCTCCCCAAGTGGACATCAAAGCATGGCTGACCGAAGGCAACGGTCGAAACAAATCCACGTATTTACCTGTTGGCATCATGCAACAACCTTTGATTGACTGGCTGGATAACGCGCTCGTTGCGGCAACCGTTCCGAACGCAAGCCTGGGGTTGCGCGGCGACCTGGGAAATTTTCCGTTCGCAGACGGTGACGGTGACGGTCTGTTTGAAGTGCGTTTTCGCACGGAAGACAGCGTGCTGGACTACGCGAACGGATGGCCGCGAATTGACAATCTGAATGCCGACGTTACGTTCCGTAACGCCAGCATGTTTATTGACGGGGATTCAGGCGAGATCAGTGGCGCCAACATCCAGCAAGCCAGCGCAACTATCGAAAACCTGGGCGATGCCGTGCTCATGGTTGATGGCGATGTTGACGGACAAGTGAACAACGGTCTTGATTTTCTGCGCAACAGTCCTTTGCAGGAACGGTTCGGTGCTTACCTCGAGCACACCCGGTCGAGCGGCGACATGAGCGTCAATCTAGACATGGTATTGCCCATTGCCAACATTTCAGCAACCACCCTGAATGGTTCAGCGACACTGCGCGGCGCCGAGCTCGACATCCGCGAGCTGCCTCGCAAGATCGAGAATATCCGTGGCACGCTGATGTTTACCGAGAATGCAGTGAGTGCCGAGACGCTGAACGCTGAGTTTCTTGGCGTTCCCGTGGACGCAACCGTGCAACCTGAGATGAATTCGCCTAGCACGCGGGTCACGGTCGTGGGAAACAGCAACATCGGTGCCGTATTCGAAAATTTCCAGGTGCCGCTGGCCCATTACCTGCAGGGGAAGTCGGCATGGGTCTCAACTATTTTTATTCCAAACCGTGCCGAAGCGGGGCAGTTCCATGTGGTCTTCGAGTCCGAACTGCTTGGAACTACGGTGACGTTGCCAGTGCCCTTGAACAAGGAGGCTGAGCTCACCAACCGCCTGCAAGTAATCGTTAATTTTGAAGACATCGATAACATTCTCTTGGAAATGGATTTCGAGCCGGACTTGATGAGCCGTTTCCGTTTGCACCGTGACACGGACACGTGGCAAATGGTTGGTGGTCACTTGGCATTCGGTTCGAATAATGAACCCAGTGTAGATATTGACGGCATTTCAATTACCGGTTCGATCGAGCGATTTACACTAGATGAGTGGACCGCTATTGGCGACGATAAAACGCAAACCACAAACGGTTACATTCCCGATCCCATTAATCACGTTGATCTCGAGATAGGCACATTTAACGGTTACGGTCAGGAACTAGCAGATCACCGGTTTCAATTGTCACGGGGCGAAAACGAGTGGCTGGTACGCGTACAAGGCGAACAGGTGGCCGGTACGATATTGTTGCCGACGGAAGACGAAGCCACCAATCCTATTGTGCTTGAAATGCAGCGCATGCATATCGTGAAACCAAACGTGGAAGAAGGCGTCAATCCCGATGACGCAAGCCCGCAGGACTGGCCAGCATTTTTCTTGAGGATTGACGATTTCAAGTTTAATACGATGAATCTTGGCGCTGTTGACATTGAAGTAGAAAAGATTCCTTCCGGTCTGCAAATGAAAAGTTTTAGTGCGCAGAGCGATGCCTTTACCATGACCGCGGACGGTCGTTGGGAAAAACTTCAGGGCAAGAATTTTTCCGCTGTAAATTTCCGGTTGGAAAGCACCGATGTCGGCACGACGCTATCACAACTCGGTTACGCTGAGTTGGTGAGCGCAAAGCGCGGTAAGGTAAACGCAGGATTTACCTGGAACGGGCCGCCGTTCCACGAAGTGCTGGCCCGTGCCGATGGCAAACTGTCGCTGGATATTGAAAAAGGTCAGCTGGTCGATGTCCACCCTGGCGCGGGTAAATTACTCGGTCTGTTGTCCATCGCCGCGTTACCACGCCGCTTGATTGGGGACTTCAGTGACGTTTCCGGGAAAGGCTTGGGTTTTGACAGCATTAAGGGTGATTTCCTGGTATTTGAAGGCAACGCGTATACAACGAACATGCGATTGAAAGGACCGGTAGCGGAAGTGGCCCTGATCGGGCGAACCGGAATGGTAGCAAGAGATTACGATAACCTGGCAATCATCAACACCGATGTTGCTTCTACTTTACCGGTGATTGGTGCACTAGCCGCTGGGACCGGCGTGGGCGCAATACTTTTGGTGCTCAGTCAGTTAATCAAGAAACCGCTCAAGGGACTTACGCGCACGCAGTACCACATTACCGGCAGTTGGGATGATCCCGTGTTTGAAAAAATGATCTCCGAACAGGATGAAAAGAATGCTGCGAAGGCAAGCGCTAATTAATTTGGTTCTTGTGGCCATGCTGGCCGTGCGTTTTGATATTGCGTCTGCTGCGCCGGATGGTCGTTGGCAGCTAACAGCAGAAGATTGGTCCAGACCGCGGAGCGGCGACGCGATTCGCGAAATGCCCGGTATTCGACAGGCGGTGAATGCTTGGATGGAGGACCAATCGGCCACCATCGTGATTACCTACCCGGGTGGCGAAACAGGATTGCTCTGGGCGCAGGAAGTATCAAGCTGGCTGGTTGCATTGGGTGTTCCCGGCGAACACCTGCTGACAAGATCTGGTTCGCCTGAAGAAGGTCTGGTGCTATTGGAATTACTGGACACGCTTCCGTGACCCGCGTAGCGGTAATTCAGATGGTTTCGAGCGCTGATGTCGAGACAAATCTCGCTGCCGCGGCAATACAATTAGAGCAAGCTGCAAGAGGCGGCGCTACGCTGGCCGTATTACCGGAAAACTTTGCTTTTCTTGGTCGGCATGATACAGATCGCGTCAAACTCGCTGAGCCGGCGGGTAGCGGACCCGTGCAGGATTTTCTTGCCGCAAAAGCCGCTGAACATGCAATGTGGATTGTTGCTGGAACCATACCGCTAAAATGCAAGGACGTGAAACGCGTCAAGAGCGCCTGTCTTGTTTACGACACACAAGGCAACTGTGTTGCACGCTATGATAAGGTTCACCTGTTCGATGTTGAAATTCCAGGCAGCAACGAGTCTTACTCGGAATCCGCGTCAACGGTTCCCGGCCAGCGGATAAGTTGCGTGGATACATCAGCGGGGCGGTTGGGTCTCGCAGTTTGTTATGATCTGCGTTTCCCAGAACTTTTCCGTGCTCTGTTGGACGAAAGCGCGACGCTGATTGCACTACCGGCTGCGTTTACTGCGCAGACCGGGGAAGCGCACTGGGATACGTTGGTGCGAGCCCGTGCGGTGGAGAACCAGGTATTCATGTTGGCCGCGGCACAAGGTGGCAAGCATGAAAATGGTCGTACCACCTGGGGGCACTCAATGATTGTTGATCCGTGGGGTAATGTGCTCGATAGCATCGCTTCCGGACCTGGCATAGTAATCGCGGATCTGGATTTGCCACAGCAACAGGAAATTCGCCGACGTTTTCCGGTACTCACACATCGACGTAACCTGAATAAGGAAATTCACTTATGACAAACAAGGTAATGAATATTGGGCCGCAATCATGACTAGCAAGGCATTGGATATAGCACGCGCGCAATTACTGGAACCGGGAGAACTTTCTGAACCGCATCTTGAATCAGTATTTGCGCACCTGTTGGGACCCTCACTCGATGCGGCAGACATTTTCTTCCAATGCTCGCGACACGAATCGTGGGCTCTCGAAGAAGGCATCGTTAAGGAAGGCAGTCACAATATCGAACAGGGTGTCGGCGTTCGCGCAATCAGCGGCGAAAAAACTGGTTTTGCCTATTCGGATGAAATTCACCTGCCGGCCTTGGAAAAGGCATCCGCTATGGCGTCAGCTATTGCCAGACACTCAGGCAGCGGCGGCATGCAGGCATGGAAGCGCGAACCCGGGCGTGAACTGTATCTGCCGTCGGACCCCATCGACGCAATGCCTGCTGAAAATAAAGTGGCATTGTTGAAACGCCTCGACGACTTGGCACGCAAGATGGATCCACGCATTACCCAGGTCATGCTCAGTCTGTCAGGCGTGCACGATGTCATCCTCGTAGCGCATAGTGATGGCACCCTGGCTGCCGATGTGCGGCCGCTGGTCAGATTAAATGTATCCGTGATTGCTGAACAAGGTAAGCGGCGCGAACAGGGGTACGCCGGTGGAGGTGGTCGCGTTGCATACGACTGGTTCCTGGAGAATGAACGCGCTGAAGACTATGTACGTGAAGCTGTGCGCGCAGCGTTACTGAACCTTGATGCGGAGCAAGCACCGGCGGGTACTATGCCCGTAGTACTTGGTCCTGGCTGGCCCGGCATCTTGTTGCACGAGGCCATCGGGCATGGCCTGGAAGGCGATTTCAATCGCAAGAAAAGCTCCGCGTTTTCAGGTCGCATCGGTGAACGCGTTGCGTCACAACTTTGCACCGTCGTTGACGACGGTACACTGGAGCATCGCCGCGGATCGCTCAACGTGGATGACGAAGGAACGGTAACGCAGTACACCACACTGATAGAAAACGGTGTGCTCAAAGGGTACATGCAGGACCGGTTGAACGCATCACTGTCGGGTGTTGCACCAACCGGCAACGGTCGCAGGGAATCGTTTGCACACTTGCCCATGCCGCGCATGACCAATACCTATATGCTGCCTGGTTCAAGCGACCCAGAAGAAATCATTGCTTCGGTAGATCATGGTCTGTACGCAGTTAACTTCGGCGGCGGGCAAGTTGATATCACGTCGGGGAAATTTGTTTTTTCCGCCAGCGAGGCATATTTGATCGAAAAGGGAAAAGTGAGTCATCCCGTGAAGGGCGCAACCCTGATCGGTAATGGTCCGGATGTACTGACACGAGTGTCCATGGTTGGCAACGACCTGCAACTGGATGGCGGCGTTGGGACTTGTGGTAAGGATGGTCAGAGTGTGCCGGTGGGTGTGGGCCAACCCACTTTGCTAATTGATGCATTGACCGTGGGTGGTACCGCTTAGCCGTCAGCCGCGTCGCAGGCGGCAATATCTATTCTTCCTTAGCGTCGCATTCATCAATAATTTTTTGCAAGGCCTCGCTTTCCGGATGGTTTTCCAATGCCTCCGAGGCCAACTTGCGTGCCGATTCGGTTTCACCTTCGTCAAACAATATCTGGCAATAGGCAAGCTGCACACGAAGGTTGTCTTCTTCGATACCCATGGCGCGTTCAAGAATCGACTTGGCATCGTTTTGTCGACCTACGTCGCTGAGTACATGGCCAAGCCGTACATAGGCGTCAATACTGTCCGGCAGGATTTTAACGCTTTGCTGCAAAAGCACGATAGCTTCATCGCTTTGACCCAGCCTATGTAGCACTTCGGCAAGGCCGTTCTGCGCTGTACAAAAACCGGGGCGGAGTTCGATTGCCTTACGGTACGCCGTTTCTGCGCCGGCAAGATCATCCGTTTCAAACAAAAGATTTCCGAGGTTGTTGTGCGGGTCAGCAGCATTTGGATCCAGTTCGATGGATTGTCGCGCAGCTTTCAATGCCTCATCGTTACGGCCAAGGCGTTGCAGACAAATAGTTAGCGTACTGTAAGCATTGGCGAAATCATCACGCATTTCTATGGCGCGCTGCACGGTCTGTAGTGCCTGCTCGGTGTCACCCAGCTTGAGTAAAGCGTGCGCCAGGTTGTTGAGGATTGCAGGGTTTTCCGGCAGCAACTCCGCGGCGCGCCGGTACGCCTTTATGGCTTCCTCGTGCCGATTCAGACGCATTAACATGTTGCCAAGATTGTACCGTGCACCACCATGGTCGGGCGCGGCGTTCACGGCGCTTTGATAACAATCCAGCGCTTTTTCGTGCCGCTGTGTCGCGCTGTAAAGCGTGCCAAGATTGTTGTGTGCCGGCGCATAATTGGGATCAATCGCAACGGCCTTGTTCAGATATTCGTAGGCTTTATCGATGTTGCCGGTCTGGTAATACCCGAATCCGCCGTAATTCAATGCTTCAACAATTTCCGGATTGATGGACAACACGTTGTCATAAATCCGCACCGCCTCCTGGATGTTACCGGACTTGTGTTGCAAATAGGCCTGTTGCAACAGCGTATCAATATTTCCTTCATTCATATGGCAATTTTCCTTGTTGTCTGCAAGAACAACAGTCGACTGGAACAATCAGGACTTGCTGGGATCGGGATTCGCCAGCACAGCTTCGGTTTGTTCGCGCCGAAATTCATCCAGTGCCTTGGCAATCGATTCATGTTTGTTACCAAGAATTGATGCAGCTAGCAGGGCGGCGTTGATTGCGCCGGCCTTGCCAATTGCCAGCGTACCTACCGGGATACCAGGCGGCATTTGTACCATTGAAAGCAGCGAATCTATTCCGTCCAGCGACCAGGCTTGCATGGGTACACCAAGCACTGGTAACGGTGTGAGCGCAGCTATAGCGCCTGGCAAAGCGGCGGCTCCTCCCGCAGCAGCAATAACGACTTCCAGGCCACGCCCCTTTGCTTCGCGAGCGTACTCGTTCAGCGCATCGGGCGTGCGGTGCGCGGAGATTACGCGTGTTTCGTGCACAATGCCCAGCTTTTCAAGGGTGGTAACCGTGTGTTGCATGGTCTCCCAGTCGGACTTGGAGCCCATGATGACGCCGACGAGTATGGTCATATTTGACGCTTCCAGTAGTCGGAAAGCGCGCTATTTTACCGATTGTTGCCTGCTGATTAAAGCGACTCTAATCGGCGGCCAACAGCACCCGTAGAGCCCGATACAGCGCGCGTGACGGTTGTGGGTCGTCATCCGGGCTGTTTCGGGCGGCGCGCAGCAAACGGCCAAAATGCTGGCGATCTGCTCCGGGATGGCTTTCCAGCAGCTCGACGAGCGCGTCGTTATCGTGTGCCATCAGCCGGTCGCGCCATTTTTCCGCCGCATGATGCAGACGGGTTTCCTCCAGGCTCGGCTGGCGTAGCGCGGTCAGCGCCTGTTGCAGCGGCTGCGGATCAATGTCACGCATCAATTTGCCGATGTACTGGCGTTGCCGGCGCTGCGCCTCGTGTTGCCGGATCGATTGCGCATACAGCACTGCTTCGCGCAGCTGTTCGGAAATGGGCAAGCTATCGAGCTCTGATGAATTCAAGTCAATCAGTGACTCACCGAGTTTTTGTAGCGCACTAATTTGTCGCTTGCGTTCCGATTTACTGATTTTTTTCTCGTCACTGATCATCGCGGGCTGTCACCCCCCTGGCCAGGCAGATAGAATGCCTGACTCCAACAATAATTACATTGTGCAGGAATGGACGCATGGAGCAGGAAGAACTGGAACAACTTGTTGCGGATACCGTGCAAACCGCAAAACGCGCAGGCGCACGCCAGGCCGAAGCCTCGGCAAGTATTGAAACGGGCCTGAGCGTAAGCGTACGCATGGGTGAAGTGGAAACGCTTGAATACCAAAGAGACCGCGGCTTGGGTATAACCGTCTACTTTGGTAAGCAGAAAGGTACTGCAAGTACGACTGATTTCAGCAGTAAAGCGGTACAAGCTACGGTTGATGCCGCGTGCGCTATCGCCAAACAAACAACAGCCGATGAGTTTTCCGGTCTGGCGGATGCCGACCGGATGGCGACGCAATTTCCAGAATTAGATCTGGATCATCCCTGGACGCTTTCTCCAGAAGCCGCCATTGATATTGCGCTAATTGCTGAGAAAGCGGCTTTGGACGTTGATCCACGAATTAACAATTCAGAAGGTGCGACACTGACTACACACAGGAGTAATTGCGTTTACGCTAACACCCACGGGTTCATGGGCGACAGTCAGACCACGTACCACAGCACCAGTTGTGCAGTGATCGGCAAAGATGGCGACAAGATGCAGCGGGACTACTGGTATTCCGTGGCGCGTTGTGCCGATGATCTCATACCCCCCGAAGAGGTAGGTAGAATTGCCGGCGAACGCACAATCGAGCGATTGCATGCGCGGCAGATTAAAACGCGGCAGGCAAAGGTGCTTTACACACCGGATGTAGCGCGGACATTGTTCGGGCATTTCATTGCGGCGTCGCGCGGCACATCACAATACCGTAAAAGCACTTTCTTACTGGATAGCGTGGGTCAACAGGTGTTTCCCAGTTTCGTCAATATTACCGAGCAACCTCACTTGCCACGCGCGCTGGGCAGTGCTGGGTTTGACAACGAAGGGGTTGCAACGTTTGCGCGTGACATTGTTTCTGCCGGTGAGTTACAGGGATACTTTTTGGGTAGTTATGCGGCACGTAAACTCGGCATGACGTCAACAGCCAATGCCGGTGGCGTGCACAATCTTGTCGTTCAACCCGGTGAATTGGATTTCAATAGCATGCTCAACGAACTTGGCAGTGGACTACTGGTCAGGGAACTGATTGGCCACGGAGTCAACCCGGTTACCGGCGATTACTCGCGTGGCGCCGCAGGCTTCTGGGTGGAAAATGGGGAAATCGCCTTCCCGGTGGAAGAAATCACGATTGCTGGTAATCTTCGTGACATGTTTGCCGGCGTGCTCGCACTGGGCAATGACACGGATACGCGCAGCAACATCCGTTGTGGCTCAATGCTGATCGACAATATGAAAATCGCAGGTAAATAAGAAGGTGTGAGGCAAGAGACAGTAATGAATAAACAATATTTCACTGCAATAGTCCTGCTGGTTGTAATCACCTGGGCTGCGCCTTTGCCAGCCGTTGAAGAACAACCTATTGTGCTTGCGATTCATGGTGGGGCCGGCACCATCCGTCGCGAGGATATTAGCGAAGAACAAGAAGCTGCCTACCATGCTGCGCTACACACGGCATTGGATATCGGGTATGAAATCCTGAGTCACGGCGGCAGCAGCCTAGATGCAGTCGTTGCAACACTTAAGGTGCTGGAAGATTCACCGCTGTTTAACGCCGGCAAGGGCGCAGTGTTCAATAGTGATGGTCAAAACGAACTCGATGCCTCCATCATGGACGGTAGTAACCTTAATGCTGGCGCCGTGGCTGGGGTAAGACACATCAAGAATCCTATTGTTCTTGCGCGGCTGGTCATGGAGCAATCGCGCCATGTGCTTATGACCGGTGAAGGAGCTGAGCAGTTTGCACAAGAACACGATGTCGAACTTGTCTCATCGGAATATTTTTATACGCCGCACCGCTGGGAACAGTTGGAAAAACGCAAGCTTGAAGAAGCCAAAGATCCAGACAAACCGGCTTTCGACCTGAACAAGCAGGCCGCGCTTTCGGCAGATCGCTATCTTGGCACGGTGGGCGCTGTCGCGCTGGATCGTAACGGTAATCTCGCTGCTGGCACATCCACCGGCGGCCTGACCAACAAGCATTGGGGCAGGGTGGGCGATTCACCCATCATCGGTGCTGGCACCTATGCCAACAATAAAACCGTAGGCGTGTCCGGCACAGGGGATGGCGAATATTTCATGCGTGGTGTTGTGGCGCATGATGTATCGGCGTTAATGCAGTACCGGGAATATTCAGTGGCGGCGGCGCTGTACCACGTAGTGCAGGAAAAACTTGTAAACATGGGCGGTGCCGGCGGACTGATTGCCGTGGACAGAAACGGCAATATCGCAATGGAATTCAACACCTGGGGCATGTACCGGGGTTATGTGGATCGTGACGGCAAGACTCATACGGCTATATACGCCGAGCAGACGTTAAATCCGTAAGTCAAAACGACAACCATCTACGCTACGGTACCAGATCAAGCGGTTCAGTCATTGGCGCTGGATTTCAGTCCAGCAAAATAATCGGCAACTGCTTCTTTTTCGCCATGCACCAGCAGCAGTGCCAGGTCATCTTCCTGTGCCCAGTCAACGGCGAATTTTGCTGCATCAATTTCTTTTTCTATGTAAGTAAAACGGGATTCGTCTGCGCCCAACAGCATGAGTTCTTTCTTAATGATATCGGGGACTTCGCCCTTGGCCCGGCCGCGCGCGTATTCGGCCATTTCCTTGATGATCACGAAATCCGGGTTCAGGCTCCAGACTTTGCGCACCAAGTCCCGGATGGCGTCGTCACTGCGATCACCAGCCTGGCCAAGCAAAACCAGTTTGCGTTTTGCCTGTATGGCATCAATGGTGGCAAAAATTGCATCCAGACCGTGCAGGTTGTGGGCAAAGTCCACCAGGAACTGCGCCCCCTTGTACCGGTACAAGTTGCCGCGACCAGGATTGGCATCCGAGCGAGTGTTTTTGAGTCCACTGACAATGGCGCTTGCGGAGATGCCCAGTTGCAGGGTGAACGCTGCGGCTGCCAGCGCGTTTGATACATTGTGAATGGCCGCGCCACCTAAAGTCAGCGGCACATCTTTAACGGCAATCAGCTTGCTGCGTGAACGACCGTCAAACCAGGTGATGATGCCGTGTTCCACGTACATGGCGCGTCCACCCGCTTTCATATGTGCAACCAGTGTCGAACAACTTGCGTCGCAGGCATAAAAACAAATATTGAACTTGCTGTTCTTGCCTCGTTCGGCCAGCAGGGGATCTTCCGCGTTCAACACCAAGGTGTCATTTTTTGATAAGACCTGCGTGACCACCCATTTTACTTCGGCCAGAGTGGCCAGGTCGTGCACACCCGATTCACCCATGTGGTCTTCGGCAATATTGGTAATCACCGCGCAATCCGCGTGTTGCAGTGCAAGTCCGCGGCGTATCAATCCACCTCGTGCGGCTTCGAGTATGCCGATATCCACGCGCGAATCCTGCAACACGCGCCGCGCGCCACCGGGTCCCGAATAATCGCCTTTGTCCAGAACTTCATTGCCCACGGCAATCCAGTCTGTAGAACTGACGCCCGGCGTTAATCCTGCGGCCATTGCAATGGCGGCGCTCAAACGAACGGTGGTTGTTTTGCCATTCGTTCCTGTAATAAAGCCTATGGGTACATTTCCGAGTCGTGACCAATCGATATCATCAACCGCAGGAATTTCGTGCACCGGCCAGGTAATTGAATACTTACCTAAGCCGACTGACGCCCATTCGTCGTCGTAATGCATGGCAATGCCACGTTCATGACAGGTGTTGACCAGGTTAACCAGGGCAGGAATCTGTTCCTCCGCAACCAATGTCTTGAGACGTTCGGACTCCGCAGCAAAATCGGGTGCATCGCTCACGCCACATAATTCATCGCGCATTGCGGCAAAAGCCCATTCATTGACTTCGGTTGCGGCATACAGCGCGTCCAACGGTGCAGCAAACACCAGGGCGAGGAAATCCGGAAATTGGCGCGACAGGGTATCGGCCTGTCCCCAGTTGAGCGCATCGAGCATGCGCTGTAAATGTTTTTGCCAGGAAGATTCAATGGCTCGCGGGTCTGTGTCATCTATACAGACTTCGATGATTGCGCCAAGCTTATTCCAGTACAGGTTAGGACCGGTCAGGCGTCGTGAATCAAGCAGTTCCATGCCGGGTTAATCATCCGCCTCGCGCGCGATGCGCACGCCGCGCTCATCGACGATCAATTCCACATCGCTGTCCAGTTCAAAGAAAGGCAAATCTTCCGGGGGTCGTACTTTCTTGACCGGCTCGGTGCGTTCTACGGTTTTCTTTTCCGGACTGAAGTAGATGATCTGCTTCCAGCAACGCTGGATCGCGTCACCCAGAATCAACACCAGGTCACCTTCGCCGGCCATGCGCAAGGCGGCGTCCACGGCTTCTTGTTCATCCGCAATAATAGTGATAGCGGATTTATCAGTTCCCTTCTCACGCAGTGCTTTAGACAGCATGGCGGGCACTTCGTCACCGTCGCGACCACGTAGGCTGTCATCGCGGCGGCAGATGTAGTGATCAAAATGACCGGCCGCAATCTGACCGATTTCAATGATGTCCTCGTCACGCCGGTCGCCCGGTGCGGCAATGACTGCAATCTTGCGACCCTTGACCTCGAAACGATCCACGGTATCGCATACGGCTTTTACTGCGGCCGGGTTGTGTGCGTAATCCAGAATCACCTTGAACGGATGTTCATTGAACAGGTTCATGCGACCCGGTGCCTGGAAGAAGCTGGTGTCAAAGGTGCGCAAACCATGACGGATATTTTCCAGCGAAATGCCCTGGCTGAATGCCAGTGCCGCAGCGAACATGGCGTTTTGCACGTTGTGCATGGCACGGCCTTCAAGCGTGGCGGGAATCAGGTGCGTCCACAACAACGGAATATGATGCCCGTTGTCATAGATCGTGATCATGTGACCGTTCATGCCTTCTTCCAGCACCACGGCGCGACCGTTGGCACGAATGTGCTCGCGCACTAATGGATGCGTCGGGCGCAGGGTTACATAACAAAGATGTTCCGCTTGCGTGTAATCGGCCATCTGCAGGCACAACGGGTCATCAGCGTTCAGCACAGCGGTATTTTTGGCGATTTCCACAACCACGCGTTTGACTTCAGCCAGTTCTTCCAAGGTGTTGATACCGCGCAGACCGAGATGGTCGGCGCTGACATTCAGTACTGCGCCCACATCGCAGGATTCATAGCCGAGACCACTGCGCAAAATGCCGCCACGTGCGGTTTCCATGACCGCCGCATCCACCGCTGGGTCGCGCAAGATCATGCGTGCCGACATCGGACCGGTCATGTCGCCTTGCACCGACAACTGTCCGTCAATATAAACACCGTCGGTGGTGGCCAGACCCACGGTGTGTCCGGCGAGCTTGAAAATATGTGCCAGCATGCGTGCGGTCGTAGTCTTGCCGTTGGTGCCGGTCACAGCGGCAATCGGAATACGATTGGGTGTGCCAGGTGGAAACAGCATGTCCATCACCGGGCCGGCCACGTCACGCGGACTGCCTTCACTGGGCGCAACGTGCATACGGAAACCCGGTGCCGCGTTGATTTCACAAATAGCACCGCCGGTTTTCTTGTACGATTCGGTAATATCCGTGGTCAGGAAATCCACGCCGCCCACATCAAGACCGGTTGCCGCAATAGCGCGAGTCGCCATTTCACGGTTGTCTGGGTGTATGTCGTCGGTCACGTCAATCGCCGTGCCGCCGGTAGACAAGTTGGCAGTAGAACGCAGGTAGACAATTTCATCCTTGGCCGCTACAGAATTCCAGTCATAACCTTTTTCTTGCAATAGGCGTTCTGCCTGGTGATCGAATTCCAACCGGGTCAGCACCTTTTCATGGCCAACGCCGCGTCGCGGGTCCTGGTTCACAATCTCAACCAGTTGTTTAATCGTTTTCTTGCCGTCGCCAATCACATGCCCGGGCACACGCTTGGCTGCCGCTACCAATTCACCGTTCACCACCACCAGGCGATGGTCGAAACCGCGAATGTAACTTTCCACAATTGTGGTGCGGCTGTGTTCGCGGGCCTTTTCAAATCCGACTGCAACCTGCTCTGGTGTTTCCAGGTCAATACTGACACCACGACCGTGATTGGCATTCAGTGGTTTAACCACCACCGGGTAACCAATGCGTTCTGCGGCGCGTTTGGCTTCGCTTGAACTGTAGACCAGGCGTTGACGCGGCACGGGCAGGCCCAGGTCACCAAGAATCTTATTGGTTTCTTCCTTGTCAGAGGCTATTTCCACCGCGATATGGCGGGTTTCCGAAGTAACGGTGGCTTGGATGCGCTTCTGGTACTTGCCGTGACCGAACTGCACCAGGCTGTAACGGTTTAGGCGAATCCAGGGAATGTCGCGGTCTTCGGCGGCGTGCACCAAAGAGGCCGTACTGGGACCCAGGGCACGGCGTTGGGCATAACGAATGAAGCTGTCGCGCTCTTCATCGAAATTCCAGTCTTCACTTGGTGCGTCAGCGGGCTTGATGTTATCCGGTAACAAGTGATGCAACAAATTCATAGCCAGGCGACCGGCTTCCAGGCCGACGTCCTGGTCGTCGTATTCGTACACCAGCCAGTATTCACCTGGATTACCGGTAGAGCGTGTCTTGCCGAAAGTCACGTCACTACCGGCAACGTTTTGCAATTCAATGGCCACATGTTCGAACACATGACCCATCCAGGTGCCTTCGTCCTCGCGCATGCGGCGTACAAACCCACCCGCTTCACCATACGAGCAACCGTGATCTTTCAAACCGGGTAATGTGCTGAGTAAATTTTCAATAAACTTATCGCCCAATTTAGCAGTCGGATACTCCTCCAATACACCAAGATCCATCACATGACGAATTACGGGGAAGTGGGCGTAAAGACTTGGTCCCAAGTACACGTTGGTGGAAAGAATTTTCACTGCTCGTCCCCAACCGCAATTTCTATCTGTTCCGGGAACGCCTGCCGCGTGGTGATATCAAAACAGCCGCCATTAACAAGAATATGCATCTTGATACCCAGCAGGCTTACGGGTTCCCCTTTGCGTGCCTGTGACATGGATGAATAAGTCAGCTTGCTCGGGTCAACAATCGTAATGCCGCCCGAACCGTTTACTTGCAACGTGTCATCCGGTGCAATAAACGCCGCGGTGTCTTCATCCAGTCCCATGCCGAGGGCGAACGGGTTGTAGGCCAGTGCAGCAAGCAAACGACCCAGCCGGTCGCGCTCACGGAAATGCTGGTCAATGATGAAACGGTTGGTCAGACCCAGTCCCGGTGCCAGCGTGGTCATTTGCGCGCGCGGTGTTGGGCCTTCTTCGCCACCGGCAATCATGTGTTCCGGTATGAACGCGGCGCCCGCCGAC
>JAZFYH010000171.1:0-6351 GCA_036443475.1 Gammaproteobacteria bacterium
TTTAACAAAGATCACCCGCATGCGTCCGATTGTCACTTGAACGTGTGCTCTGCTTGTGGATACTCGCCACTCTTCACATCAGCAACAAACTTTTCAACGGCCGCACGAGGATTGCCGGTTTCCGCCATGAAGTTTTTTGCAAACTTGGGTTTTTTGCCTGGCGTAATATCAAGAATATCGTAAAGTACGAGTATCTGACCATCGACATCCGGGCCCGCACCAATTCCTATAACCGGCACGGAAACTTTCTGGGTAATGGACTTAGCCAACCCTGTTGGTACACATTCAAGTAGAATGATATCCGCGCCGGCTTGTTCAAGTTCCAGTGCGTCGGCAATCATTTGTAGCGCTGCTTTATTTTCACGCCCCTGCACTTTGAAACCGCCGATTTTGTGCACGGATTGCGGTCTTAAGCCAAGGTGCGCGCATACCGGCACACCCCGGCTGGTCAGGTAGCTGACAATCTCTGTCTGGTTCCCGCTGCCTTCGAGTTTTACCATTTCTGCACCGCCTTCCTGCATCAGGCGCGCAGCATTATCCAATGCACGTTCCGGTGACGGATAGCTCATGAACGGCATGTCAATCATCAGTAAAGCACGTTGCGTTCCCCGTGCGACCAGACTGCCGTGGTACACCATATCATCCACAGTTACCGGTACCGTGGTGGGCTGCCCCTGTATCACCATGCCAAGTGAATCGCCCACAAGAACGACATCCACGCCGGCTGAGTCCACCAGTGCCGCGAAACTTGCATCGTAAGCGGTGATGCAGGCGAACACATTACCGTCCGCCTTACATTTAGCCAGCGTAGAAAGTGTGACTTTCCCGTTGCCGTTGCTTTTTTTGGCCTGTGTGTACATTTACGGTTTCCACTTCAGAGGCCGCACAGAATCGCGCAGAGCCGGGAAAACATCAAGCATGTGACGTTGGATTGAAATAATGACGCCCACTTCGCACCCGACGCACCTCCGACAGCAACAGTTCAAAATCCTCATCGTTATCTACCGGATTTATTTCCGCCGTATTGACAATAAGTAATGGGGCTCCCTCGTAGTGATGAAAAAATCGCGCGTACGCCTCATTTAGTTGTTCGAGATAATCACCATGAATTTGTCGTTCGTACGTAACCGCCCGTCTGAAAATACGTGCCAAGAGAACGTCTACCGGCGCCTGCAGGTAAATGACCAGATCAGGAATGGGTCTGTCGACTGACAGTTGCGCGTAGATTTGTTGGTAAAGACGAAACTCGTCATCCGTCAAATTGAGGCGTGCAAACAGGGGATCTTTTTCCAAAAGGAAATCGGCAACGCGTACCGGTTCAAACATGTCGCCCTGACGAAAATCCTGCAATTGTCGTACGCGCTGAAACAGAAAATAAAGCTGCGTCGGTAAGGCGTAACGCTGCCTGTCTGCGTAGAATTTCTCAAGAAACGGGTTATCATCAGACTCTTCCAGTAACAGTTCGCTACCAAAACTTTCGGCCATACGACGGGCAAGACTGGTCTTGCCGACACCAATAGCCCCTTCAATGACAATGAAGCGTGGCCGTTCAGGCATCAGTTCTATCGCTAATTCGTTCAAGGTATTTACTGTCAACCGCCTCCGATAGGTCGCTCACACGACCCATGCCTGGCACGTTGATTTCGCGGTTGATTTCCATCAGTGGAATCAGTACGAACGCACGCTCGTGCAAATGGGGATGCGGCACAACTAGATTACCCTCAGTGAGGATTTGCTCCCCAAATAGCAGGATATCCAGGTCGAGCGTACGCGGTCCCCATCGCCGGTTGCGTTGTCGGCCGTGTCGCGTCTCTATCTTTTGCAGCGATTCCAACAGCTCCAGTGCGGTCAACGAAGTACAAATCTCCGCCGCGGCGTTTACAAAGTCGGGTTGTTCAATGTCCCCGAGCGGTGGGTTGCGGTAAAGACTTGAACGCCGCTGCAATGCAACACCGTCCAGTTTTGCCAGCTCGCCGATCGCTTGTTCAACCTGCGCAGCGGGATCATCTAGGTTGCTGCCAAGACCGATGTAGGCGGTAATCTCGATAGTGCCGCGCCTAGTCATTGCCGTTCACCTTTGAACGCCGTGGTCGTCGGCGTCGCGGACGTTTTCGGGATGCACTCCCTCCTTCAATCATGGCACGTTGTTGCGGAGCGTTCTCTTCCTGCACTTGCGTCCACCAATCCGCAAGTGCCTGATCCGCCTCGCCAGCCTTCGCACGTAGCACAAGAAAATCGTAAGCCGCACGGAATCGCGGATGAGCCAACGCACGCAGTGCGCGCTTGCCGCGATTGTTCGCGAGTCGCAATTGCAAGTGAAAGATTTCGCGCACAGTCACGCCAAACCGTCGCGGTATGGACGCATGTTGTTGTTGCGCCCCGGAAACCTCATCCACTGCCCGGTGCAAGGCTTCAAACGATGAAACACCGCCTGCTTCGAGGCTCTCCATCCGCTGCCTGACAGGTTCCCATAACAGGGCCGCGTAAAGAAATGCCGGAGTTACCGATTGCTCTTGTGCAATTCGGGTGTCGGTATCTTGCAGCGCGCGTGCCAGAAAAGTCAGTGGAAAATCATCTTGTTGCCTGGTCAATGCCGAATCTGTTAACGGAAACAAGTATCGGAACAAATCATAGTGGCGCAGCATTTCGAACGTTTGTACTGCCTTGCCAGCGAGAAACATTTTTTGCACTTCCTCGTACAGTCTCGCAGCAGGAATGTCTTCCAACAGAGACGCCAGTTCGGCCATGGGGGCAGCGGTGTCGGCGTCGATCCTGAAACCAAGTTTTACTGCGAAACGCAGGGCACGCAGCATTCGGACAGGATCCTCCCGGTAGCGTGTAGCCGGATCACCGATCGCGCGGATCTTTCCAACTTTAATGTCAGCCAGACCACCCACGTAGTCGACCACTGAAAAATCAGCAATGTTGTAATACAGGGCATTCACCGTAAAATCGCGGCGAAATGCGTCTTCTTCCAGGGAACCGTACAGGTTATCGCGCAAAATCTTGCCGGACTCGTCCAATAATTGTTGGCCAGCCTTGTCGTTACTATCGCCGCCACCGCGGAAGGTGGCCACTTCGACAATTTCCCGTCCAAATCGTATGTGCGCCAGGCGAAAACGCCGACCAATCAGTCGTGAATTTCGGAACAGGCGTTTCACTTCTTCGGGTCTGGCATCTGTTGCCACATCGAAATCCTTGGGCTCCAACCCCAGGAGAAGATCGCGCACTCCACCGCCAACGAAGTAGGAGGCATAACCGGCTTTCTTGAGGCGATACAGCACTTTTAACGCGTGCTCGGGCAACTGCGATCGTGAAATGGGATGGTCTGAGCGCGGAATGACGGTGGCCAAGCGAAGTGGGTCCTGTGATCTGTAAGCTATTGAAAGTACAGCTTTATCGTCTATTGTCGGCCGCGTATAATAGCATCCGCTGCGCGGCAGCGCAGAAGTGATTACACCATGCTCCCTTCGTCTAGCGGTCCAGGACGCGGCCCTCTCAAGGCTGAAACACGGGTTCGAGTCCCGTAGGGAGCGCCACCTTGTGAGACCTGCCTAAAGCCCCGTTAACGCTTTTCCGTACGAACGCGCCACCATCACCTCGAACAACTACACAAATTGCTCAAGCATCATGAGCCAAGTACGTAAGTATATTCGTAAATTATCGTATAGTTTTTGGGTGATTATTTACTCATACTCTACTTTAAAGGGATTTTTCGCCTATGATGTGAGCATTGAAATAATCGGCTTTCGTAGATACAGGGGTATTCCATGCAGCAAGCAACTCTACCTGCCAACTGGGCAGAAACCGGACCTGCGGTGCAGTTTGCACTCAGAATCATGCGGCCATTAGTCAGGATCTTCCTGCGCTTTGGCGTGACCTGCGACGCTTTGACTGCCATTGTCCGCTGGTTGTACGTGGAAGTGGCGTCTGAAAATCGCGAGTTCCATCTCAAAGTCAAGGTTTCGAAATCACGCGTGGCGTGCATTACGGGTCTGTCACGCCGTGCCGTAGACGAAATTGTGCAATCGGGCTCGCCGGAAGCCATGATTGGACAAAAGAAAGGCAACCGCGCGGCACGCGTGTTGAACGGTTGGTTGAATGACAAACGCTTTATTGACAGCACGGGAAAGCCCGTATCTATACCGCTGCGCGCCAGTCGTGGCGTATCGTTCTTCCAATTATCCAAAGAATACAGTGATGACGTGCCGATGCGCACCATTCTGGATGAACTGATTGCTGCCGGTTCGGTGAAAGTTAGCGACAACATAGTTCACGTCATCAGTAACGCGTTTGTGCCAGCACCGGAAAACAGTGAGAAAATGCTTGAAGTCACCGGTATTTCCTTAGCTGATATGGCCACTAATGTCGAACACAACCTTCGACTTGATATCACAGACAGGTTTTTACAGCGCGAATGTTATGACGCCAATATTCCTGAAGTTAACTACGGGCCACTTAAGAAAAAGCTTGTAAATGAGGGAATCAAGTTCAACGAGAAATGCTACAAGCTGATTATTGACGCAGCCGAAGCCAAACCGAAGCCGAGAAGTACTTATCGACGAGTAGGTATTGGGGTGTACTACTTCGAAAATCCTGGCGCCGCATAGCATCAGAAAATAAATTTCAGTTCCCCCCCCGTTAGGATCAAAATTTCGGGTTTTTCTCCCATTATTTCGGGGTTTTCTCCCATAATAGACGTGTGACACCCGTCACAATAATAAGTTGGAGAAAATCATGTTTAAAATCAAAAAGTTATTAGTAAGCCTGTACCTTGCAGCAATGCTCGTTTCCCTGCCAGCCGCTGCTGAAAATATTGGTGGAGGCGGTCCGAATTCAAATTCATTTTTCCAGCAAGTCTGGACGTTCTTTTTTGGCTAATCCTTGGCTAAACCTTAAAGCGGGCGGCTCCGCCGCCCGCTTGCTTTTTCACGCTACAAGCCTTTATGTTCCAATGTCCTGCCACAATGTGGTTAACCAAACTGTCAACCAGAGACGCTCGCTTAATATGGCCACACGTCATGCTGACCATTACGCCCGGCTTGCCAGTCGACGGCTGATCCATCGACTGGTCAACATGTTGATCGGTATTCTTAACGGAATCAATATTGATCAAACCATCACTGCTGGTGAAATCAAGTTCCTGGAATCCTGGCTATCCCAGGTTAGCGAACTGGTGGACAGCCATCCCTTTAACGAACTGGTTCCGGTGGTCATGCGTGCGGTCAGCGATGGAGACCTTTCCAGCGAGGAGTTTCAGGATATCTACTGGCTATGCGGCCGAATACTGCAGAACCGACCCTTCGATGATCGTGTCACCCACGATATGCAGGCATTGTACGGCATGCTAGCGGGAATAATGGCAGACGGTGTGATTTCTGAACGTGAACTGACTGCCCTCGCGCTCTGGCTCGAGCAGAATACGCAGCTCAGAACCATCTGGCCATACGATGAACTGGTCGCCCTGGCAAAAAATATTCTCAGCGACCAGCGCATTGACGAAAGCGAACACACACAACTACTGGCTTTTTTTTCAGAATTCATTGCCATTGGCAGCAGCCTGGTCGACAACGCTCCGGCGATTGAGATTATCGGTCACAGCGAAGGGTTGTGTGCCGTTGACCCGGAGATAACGATAGACGGCGCGTGTTTCTGTCTGACCGGGGTTTTGCCCTACGAGCGATCTGATGCGCTGGCCGACCAGCTCAAAAAAAGTGGCGCGCGAATCAGTGCTGCAGTCAACGAACAAGTGAATTACCTTGTCGTTGGACAGAATGGCAATCCCTGCTGGCAATTTTCCTGTTACGGAAGAAAGGTGGATGAAGCGATGCGCTTGCGACGCTCTGGTCATTCCCTCTTGTTGATCAGCGAAAATGATCTCAACGCTTCTTTGCAATGCACCTTGGCTCCATAATTCTGTCCCGGTTGGCTTACATTTCTATAATTCGTCGCATTTTTTTCTCTCCCGTCATGTCACAAAAGTTGTTATATAAGTCGCAACTTATTGACACATAAAGAAAATCAGGGAAAACCAGTTGGGTTGCTTGCGACCACGCGTCACGGCAAACTAGCGCTACCTGATCTTTCGTACGAAGGGGTTCAAATGTACGTTGGACGATTGTATCCGGTTTTCTTTTTGCTGATAACTACAAGCGGCACGCTCAACGCGGAACCGCGTGTGTACACCAGTGATGAACTCGATGCCTTGCTTGACCCGGCAAGAGTCGAACGCGTGAAACGTCAACATGTCTCGTCCTACGATAAATCTGCAACCACGCAGGTTGTGTTGCTGAAAGCGTTTTCAAGTGACCAAACTGACGACCCGGCAACAGAGTTCCTGCTTTTTGAAAC
>JAZFYH010000172.1:0-26140 GCA_036443475.1 Gammaproteobacteria bacterium
GAAAAAGAACGAGATCGCTTTGAGTCGATAAAAACGACAATTCGTGAACTGGAAACACAACTGAAAAAGATTCAGTCGTTGTAATCAGTTGACCGGCGCCGGGCTCTGATTACCGATATCAACAATCGCTTTCCAACTCCCATCTTCCTGCTTGCGCCAGATTGATACGTATTTGCCATAACTGATTGTTGCCTGGCCGTCATTGGAAACGCTAGTTGTCGTGTATTCTCCCCAGGACCAACCAAGGTCGCCTGACGCGGCCACGTCGGCATTGCGCGGTTCCCAGACTAAGGAGTACGCGGGTCCCGCTGCCATCAACTCATGAATACTTTCCGAGCCGGTCACGGGATTAGCTCCGTGCGGTAACATCAAAGCATCGTGGGTCAGGAATTCTGCAAAAGCTTGCGCCGATCCCACTTCTTCTGATCGCCGCGAAAACGCACGGTCAGTTTCCATAATTACTTCCCGCTCTGCAGTTCTATCGACACTCGCCGTCTGTGGAGAAGACTCTACGCAGGCCGCAAGAACTAGTATCGGTATAAAAAAGGTGACTCGCCGCACGGTTCTCCCCTCCTTGATTAATAGATACTTGGCTAAATCGGCCGTTGGGCCGGAACCTTGGTCGTTGTTGGACAGTCTCAGCAATTTAACGTATTTTCAACTATCCCGGAGCCACATTGAATACTTTCAGCATGGATACTGTTTCCACCAGCGTGACGCCTGTGCGTTCAACGGACGCCTTACAGCGCGCCATAGATCAGACCAACGCCATTATACTTGGCAAGGATCAACAGATTCGGTTGTGCCTGGCCTGTCTGCTGGCAAAAGGACACTTGTTGATCGAAGACATCCCTGGCGTGGGCAAAACAACGTTGGCCCACGCTCTTGCGCGTAACCTCGGTCTGTCTTTCCAGCGCATTCAATTCACCAGCGACCTGCTTCCTGCCGATATTATCGGTGCGGCGGTTTACCACAGGGAAAGCGGTGATTTTAGATTTCATAGTGGACCGATTTTTGCGCAATTAATTCTTGCCGACGAAATAAACCGTGCCACGCCTAAAACACAAAGCGCGTTGCTGGAAGCCATGGAAGAACACCAGGTAACGGTTGAAGGAGAAACGCGTCGCTTACCGGAACCGTTTTTTGTCATTGCGACGCAGAATCCAAATTACCAGGTTGGTACGTTTCCACTTCCGGAGTCCCAACTTGACCGGTTCCTGATGCGCGTTGAGTTAGGTTACCCGGATAAAGACGCGGAACATGAATTACTGCTTGGCCAGGATCGCCGCAGTATGCTTGAGCAAATGGAACCCGCATTGACAAATGACGAATTGTTGCACATGCAATTACAGGTTGATGCGATCAAGGTAACTGACGCCTTGGTTAATTACGTGCAGAAGATCGTCACTTATACGCGTGAGAACCCAGATTTTGAAAGCGGCCTTTCACCACGAGCCAGTTTGGCGATCAAGCGCGGCGCGCAAGCGTGGGCACTCATGGAAGGCAGGAATGCCACCATTCCGGAAGACGTTCAAGCCGTGTTGCCGGGTGTAGTGACGCACCGCGTGAAAATGAAAAATGAGGTAAGCGCCAAGTCAGCGTCACAACTCGCGGCGCGACTCATTGAGGACGTGGACATACCCTGAACGGTACTGCTGCATGCGATTCTCCCCAACCGGTTACATAAGGAAACGCGCCCAGGCCTGGGCACGCCGCAGACAAGGCATGGATGGCAGTCCGGTAGCGCTTGAAAAACGGCGCGTTTACATTCTGCCGACACGCGCCGGTATTGTGTTTGGCTCTATGTTGTTCGCCATGTTGCTGGGTTCGATGAATTACAGCAACAGTATGGGATTCGTGTTGACGTTCTTCCTTGGCGGACTTGCCCTGGTGAGCATGCATCATTGCCACCGTAACTTGGAAGGCCTGGTATTGCGTCTTGGTAAGGTTGAACCAGTATTCGCGGGCCAGCAAACCACCTTTTTGCTGTTTACCGAAAATCGCGCACGCACCCACCGTTTTGGCATCACCATTCACTACAAGGGAAAACCGTTCTCGCGCACGGATATTCCCGCGGACGGCAGCGCGTTGATGTCATTCACGGCAGCAACCACAAGCCGTGGCCTTTTCCGCCCAGGACGATTCGGTGTTTCAACGACCTATCCGTTCGGTCTTTATCGTGCCTGGGCGTGGATGCATATGGATATGGCATGCCTTGTTTACCCAAAACCGGCAGAACAGGTGCCGGAGTTGCCGCCGGCACCTGCGGATTCCGGAGGTCTGCTGCTTGATGAATCCGGCCAAGATGATTTCAGTGGCTTGCGTGATTATCGGCTGGGCGATGCGCCCAGGCATATTGCCTGGAAGGCTTCAGCGCGACTTGCTGAAGGTTTTCTGGTTAAACAATTCCACGGTGGCGGAACTGTGCAACGCGTTTTTGACTTCGACCAGCTGGTTCATGTTGAAACCGAATTGCGGCTGGCCATCTTGTGCCGCTGGATCATTGACGCTGACCGCAATGTGGAAAATTACGCGCTGCACCTGCCGGGAGAACAGATAGGCAGCGGCCAGGGTGGTGAGCATCGTAAAAAATGCCTTGAGGCCCTGGCATTGTTCGGATCCACACCGGCACAAACCAGGATGGCCGCATGATTTCCGACACGCGGATCAAGCTGGAACTGGTTGCCGAACGACCCGGATTTAGCCGGCTTGCCGCATTGGAATTCGTGCTACTGCTGGCAATAATTCCACACGCCTTTTACCTGGCACCTTGGGTAACAACCTTTGCTGTTGTCATGGGAAGTTGGCGCTTGCTGGCCGAGCGTTATGGCTGGGCCATGCCAAGGCAATGGGCCAAGCTTCTTCTGGCAGCGCTGGGACTGGCGGGCGTACTGTACACCTACCGGACGCTTAACGGTTCCGAAGCAGGCACCGCCCTGCTCATTCTCATGATTTCAATAAAGCTTACGGAAACGCACACCTTACGTGACAGCGTGTTGTTGGTGTTTCTTGGATACTTCCTGATTCTCTCGGAATTTCTTTACAGCCAGGAAATTCCTGTTGTTATCTACATGATGTTTGTCATCTGGGCAATCACCGCAGCCTTACTTATGGTGTCACACAGTTACCAGGCCATGACCTTCCGTGATGCCTGCCGGCGCACCGCAAGATATCTCGCCCAGGCGTTACCTCTGGCACTGGTATTGTTTATTCTGTTTCCACGACTCCCCGGTCCACTCTGGGGTTTGCCGACATCGGGCAGCAGTGCTGTAACTGGCCTGTCCGATGAGATGACGCCAGGTAACATCAGCAACCTGGTTCAGTCAGATGAAGTGGCCTTTCGTGTAAAATTTGAAGGGTCAATTCCCCCTCCCTCAGAACGGTACTGGCGCGGGCCGGTATTGCAGTTTTTCAACGGTCGCAGCTGGACTGTAGGATTCTCAGCAGTAACGGATATCGGTCCGGTAAGTGGTGGCACTGAAATTCTGGATTATGAAGTTACCATCGAACCCCATAACCGGCATTGGATGTTCACGCTGGAATACCCATCAGCGTATCCACACGATGCAGCGCTGACCTACGATTACATGCTGCGCTCACGACGCCCAATAACGCAGCGAAAACGCTACCACGTCTCTTCCATGACCGACGTGTCAACCGGGACGGAATTAAAGAAGAGTGATTTCCGCTGGAATGTGCGCCTGCCAAGCGGGTTCAATCCGCGTGCACAGCAGCTTGCGCAACAATGGCAGCAATCGACAAACAACGATTGGGAGATTGTTCAAAAAGCGTTGCGTATGTTTCGCGAGCAACCATTTGTATACACCCTGCGACCACCACTGCTGGGGCGGAACTCCGTTGACGATTTCCTGTTCGATACCCAACGTGGATTCTGCGAACATTACGCCAGCGCATTTACCGCGTTGATGCGGGCTGCTGGTGTACCAGCCCGTGTGGTAACCGGCTATCAGGGCGGTCAACCCAACACGCTGAGCGACTATTACATTGTCAGGCAATCTGATGCTCACGCGTGGGCCGAAGTATGGCTGGAAGATAGAGGTTGGCAACGCGTGGATCCCACGGCTGCAGTAGCACCGAGCCGAATTGAACTGGGCTTGAGTTATGCGCTACCGGCCAGCGAGGCCCTGGCGTTTTCAATCAACAGCCAGCTCTTGTTGCAACTCGAATTGCGCTGGGATTCCATTAACGCCACATGGAATGAATTCTTCCTGGCCTATGGACCGGAACTGCAACGTGATGTCATGACTATGCTGGGCTTGGAAAATCCGGAATGGGAAAACCTTACGCTAATCATGGTTGGTCTGCTTACCGTTCTGCTTGGTCTGTTATCCATGTACCTGCTGTGGATGAATACAGGCAAGCCACCCGACCTGGCGTCCAAACAATATTTGGAATTCTGTCGCAAACTAAAAGCGAAAGGCGTTTTGCGTATGTCGACAGAAGGGCCACTTGATTTTGCGGCTCGCGCTACGGTTGGCTTACCGAACTTTGCAGGTGACATCGACCGTATCACCGATTTGTATATTCGCATTCGTTATGGCGGCGAATCCGATGCCACCTTGATGGAAGAATTTTCGGGTGCCGTGAAGCACTTTCGTGCCTGAAACGAACTGGGTTAGCGTGAGCCCTCCATTAGTCGAGCTTGTGCCCTGCCCTCAGACTCGTTCACAAAGAACAACACTGCCGCTCCAATCACAAATAAAATGGCAATGCTGACAATGGCAAGACGCGGACTGCCGCTGGAAACGGCGATCCAACCCATCATGAACGGTCCCAGAATGGCGGCAAACTTACCAAACATACCGTAAAACCCGAAGAACTCGGCCGATTTATCAGACGGAATAATGCGGGAATAAAATGAGCGGCTTAGGGACTGCACACCTCCCTGGACCAGCCCAATAGCTACTGCCATGGCATAGAACTCCGAAACTGTGTCCATGTAATACGCCCAGAATGTCACACCCGTGTACACCATGATGCCTACGTACAGACCGAATTTCGTACCGAACTTCTCTCCAAGATAGCCAAATGCAATCGCCGCCGGAAACCCGATGAACTGCACCAGAAGTAACGCCGTTATCAGGCTAGAGGTCGGGAAGCCCAGTGACAGGCCATAGTCGACAGCCATTTTTATCACCGTGTTAACGCCGTCGATGTAAAACCAGTAAGCCAGCAGAAAAAGAAACACTGTGCGTAAAGCGCGTATCTCGGAAAAGGTATTACGAAACTGCCTGAAACCCGCTTGAATGACATTAATAAACCCACCGTGATCCTGTTGCTCACCCGGCTCGCGCACAAACAGGAACACCGGAACACAGAATACCGTCCACCACACAGACACCGAAATGAACGACCAACGAACCGCCTCGGCCATATCTGCAAGGCCAAACAATTCCGGCTTCAAGGTCATGCCCACGTTTACCGCGAACACTAATCCACCACCGAGGTACCCCAGCGAATAACCAAACGCCGAAACGAAATCCGACTCCTCATCCGTGGCAACATCGATTATCAGCGAATCGTAAAACACGTTCCCGCCGGTGAACCCAACAGTTGCAACAACGAATACAATGATCGCGACTAGCCAGTTTCCCTGTTGCACGAAGTACAGGGCACCGGTCATAACGATTCCCATGATAGTAAAAAAGAGCAGGAACTTTTTCTTGGCGCCGCCGCGGTCCGCAATAGCACCCAGGGCGGGTGCGATAATTGCAATCACCAGACCGGCGATAGCATTTGCCAGTCCGAGCTGAAATGTACTTTCGTTTGGGTCGGACCCGGAACTCCAGTACTGCTTGAGAAAAATAGGAAAAAACCCGGCCATGACGGTTGTTGCGAACGCCGAGTTCGCCCAGTCATAAAACGCCCATGACCATTTACCCCGATCCAGTTTTTTCAATTCCACTTGTAATCCAATCTCAGTTTTAGCGACGCACTCATTTTAGAACTGCTCGCTTGTCAGGCTACTTCGCGCGTGGTACCAAATTCCAGATCTGGCCATTTTTCCACAGTCAGTTCCAGGTTGACACGGCTGCGCGCGATAAACACAAGCTCGCCCGCATGATCAATCGCCAGGTGCTCATCCATTTTACGGCGAAATTCGCCAAGCATCGCTTCATCCTGACCACGCACCCAACGCGCGGTGTGCACATTAATGTTTTCGAAAAGACATTCCACACCGTACTCGTCCTGCAAGCGATGCACGACAACGTCGAACTGCAATGGCCCCACTGCCCCCAGGATGAGTTCGTTATTGACAACGGGACGGAATAACTGCGTCGCGCCTTCTTCGCACAACTGGGCTAATCCTTTCTGCAGCGCCTTCGATTTCAGTGGATCTTTCAGTACCGCACGCCGGAACAGCTCCGGGGCAAAATTGGGTATGCCGGTAAATTGGAGTTCTTCACCCTGCGTAAACGTATCACCGATATTTATGGTGCCATGATTGTGCAAACCAATAATATCGCCCGCACAAGCGCTTTTTGCCGACACGCGATCCGCTGCCATGAAGGTCAGTGCATCGGAGATCTTGATATCGCGACCAAGCCGTACATGCCGGACTTTTAATCCTGGCATATACCTCCCCGAACAAATACGCATAAACGCAATCCGATCCCGGTGCTGCGGATCCATGTTCGCCTGAATCTTAAATACGAACCCGGTCAATGCATCTTCGCAAGGGTTGACAGCCCGCTGCCGAGTTTCCCTTGTTAACGGTGCAGGTGCATGCGCCACAAAGGCATCAAGCAATTCCTTGACACCAAAATTATTAATAGCCGAGCCAAAAAAGACCGGTGTCAGTCGGCCATCAAGATAGGCTGATTCATCGAACGTGTGCGACGCTCCCCTGACCAGTTCAACCTCACTTCTAAAATCAGCAGCATCCGTACCAAGAAGGTCGTCCAACCTGAAATTGTCTAGCCCCTCGATCACTTCCGTATCACCAGCCCTACCGTCCTTGCGTGGCTGATAGAGATACACTCTGTCTTCAAGCAGATGATAGACACCTTTGAGGGTGCGCCCCATTCCAATTGGCCATGTGACGGGGGCGCACTGAATACCCAGGACTTGTTCGATTTCGTCAAGCAATTCCATGGGATCACGTCCATTCCGGTCCAGCTTGTTGATGAACGTGAAAATTGGTGTGTCGCGTAACCGGCAGACTTCCATGAGTTTTATGGTTCTTTTTTCCACGCCCTTGGCACAATCAATGACCATTAACGCCGAGTCCACCGCGGTCAATGTCCGATACGTATCCTCCGAGAAATCCTCGTGACCGGGCGTATCCAACAGGTTCACGATTCGATTCGCGTACGGAAACTGCATGACCGAGGACGTCACTGAAATGCCACGTTGCTGTTCAAGCTTCATCCAGTCTGATTTGGCATGACGGGCAGCTTTCCTCCCCTTGACGGCTCCAGCCATATTGATTGCACCGCCAAAAAGTAAAAGCTTTTCGGTTAGCGTGGTCTTACCGGCGTCGGGATGGGAAATAATTGCAAACGTTTTGCGCCGTTCAACTTCGGTTTTCATGGTCATACTTGGCTGGCCGTTGGAAATCGGGCGGTATTTTACACGAGAGTTAGTTATTTAGACGAACATCAGAAGTTCGCATGTGCTTCAGAGGTTTAGACGAGCATCAGGAGTTTAAATTGGCATTAATGGTCTAAACGGGTATCAGGAGTTTATATGCGCTTCAGAGGTCTAGAGCAAAAATCAGGGCGTCTTCACGGCTTGCGTCACCGGGATAATAAGCCTTACGTCGCCCCACCTCTGAAAACCCCATAGTTTCATACATTCGCACAGCCACGCCATTTGACGGTCGCACTTCCAGTAACGCGATGCATGCTCCGTACTCCTTGGACAAGTCAAGCAGGTGTAATAGCAATTCCCGCCCTATTCCACGTCCCTGGATCTCTGGTTTGATACAAATGTTAAGTATGTGTGACTCACCAGCTACCAGCGACATGATGCCGTATCCACATACCATGTCGCCAATTGAAACGACCCAGCAATTGTATCCGACCCGCAGGCAATCAAGAAAAATACCTTTTGTCCAGGGAAAACTGTAGGCGGCACGTTCAATCTCCAACACAACGGCCAGATCCGCTTCCTGCATGGGACGAAATCCCGGGCTGAGGCGATCCCGCGCGACACTCATGGCTCCACCTCTCTACACACGCGCCGGGCAAAACAAAGATCTTCCCAAGCCTTGCGCTTTTCCAGTGGTGATCGCAATAGGTAGGCGGGATGGTAAGTTACGATAACCGGCGTGCCACTGGGCTCGTGCCGGTGGATCTTGCCACGCATGCGCCCCAATGGCGCGTCGGTAGCAAGCAGATTTTGCGCTGCGATTCGGCCGACAGCCAGAATTATCTTCGGGCGCACCAGGGCAATCTGCCTGTGCAGGTACTGCGAACATGCTGCGGCTTCATTCGGTTTCGGATCCCGGTTCCGTGGGGGCCGGCACTTAAGTATGTTGGCAATAAACACATCATCCCGTTCGTAACCAGCGGCCTTTAACATGGCGTCGAGAAGTTTTCCTGCCCTTCCAACAAACGGCAAACCCAGCTTGTCCTCTTCAGCACCTGGCGCCTCACCAATTATCATCCATTCCGCAGATTGATTGCCGGTACCGAAAACCGCCTGTTTTCGGTTCGCGTGCAGCGCGCAATCCGTGCAAGTGCTTACGTGTTGCTCAAGCGTTTGCCAGTCCATGTTCGCGGCATCGGTGCCCCGGATATTAATCGCGAGGCTCACAACGGAGTTGTCGGACTCACTGAGTTGCCCGGTTCTACGTACCCACACGGCGATTCCCATTCTTTCAAGATACACGTGTTGGCGCGAATCAATCATTTACCGACCTCGTCATTCGAAGTTCCCCTCCTTAAATGACGCATTCGGCGTTTGCGCCACCGTAAAACACTGAGTGTCGGCCCAGACATCGCGTACACAAAAAATATCGAGAACAACATCTTTGGCGGACTCGCGGCAATCAATATCAGCATAAGCGGGAGTACCAGCAGGTAACGAAATTCAACACGCTGTCCAAGATTAAGATCTTTGAAACTGTAATAAGAGATGTTACTGACCATTAAGGCACCAGCAGCAACGGTCAGCGCAAAGGTCGGAATCGCCATATCCCGACCGGTAAATTCCAGGTCAACACCGAGCCAAATAAACCCCGCCACCAAACCCGCTGCCGCTGGGCTGGGTAACCCCTGAAATAAACGCTTATCAACTTTACCAACCCGCGTATTGAACCGTGCTAACCGCAACGCGGTTGCAATGGCATAAAAAAAGGCACCCAACCATCCAAGTTTTGCCCATAGCCAGCCGTACTCAGACATACCCTGAAATCCCCACTGGTAAACAATCAGGGCAGGCGCAAGACCAAACGAGACCATGTCAGACAAACTGTCGAATTCCTTGCCGAAATCGCTCTCCGTATGGGTCAAGCGTGCAACCCGCCCATCCAGCCCATCCATGACCATGGCAATAAATATCGCCGCGCTGGCAGCAGCAAAACGGTCAGACATTGCCGCTACGATGGCGTAAAAGCCAGCGAACAACGCGCCTGTAGTAAACAAATTAGGCAGTATGTAGATACCGCGCCGCGGCGGATCGCGTAGTGATGGCTTGACGTGAACTGGATTGTCCTGGGGCATAGAGGTCATCTGCTATTTTTGCGCATGATGCCACGATGCAGGCTGGATTACACAGCGCCTAATGCACGAAATGACCCAAAATGCTTTCTCCCGCAAGCAGCTGCTCACCCTGCACGCATCGGATGTGGCTGGTGGCGGGGAGTAACACCTCCGCTTGATGCGCCAGCCGTAGTACGCCACACCGCTCTCCCTGGCCAATACGTTCACCCACTCTCTTGCTAGCGGCAGGCGGCGCGTACCAGGGCCCCTGTAAAAGGAACACAACATTGTCGTCTTCATCAGTACAAACGTTGAAACCCCGTAGTCTTCGGGCTTGTACTGGTAATCGTGCCGGCATCTCGATGAGTTTGCCCTCGGTCGGGGACCGCAGCACGTACGCACCTAACGCGTTAATGTCGATGACAATCCGAATGGCACCACTACCGAAGTACGGATGTTGCAAGCGTTCAATTCGTTCGACCCGCCCATCCACTGGGCTGACGACAGCCAGAGGATCTGAAGGAATCACTCTGTCCGGATCGCGAAATTTCAATAAAAAAAGAATGACAAAAAATCCGGTGATAGTGGCAGCCGGAATATTATTGGCAATAAAAAAACTAACCATGAGAAATATAGAAACAACAAGCAGCGCCCTGGTTTCAACAAAAAGGAAGTTGGAATTCATTTTGACAGCACCTGATAGTCCTTTATTTTTCCAGCCAGGTCATTTTCGCACGCAACACCGCACCTGTTTTTTCTAAAAGATGGGCACGTGCTTTTTGCCGACCATCGGCAATAACCTTTTTGAACTCATCTGAACTGGCGTCGATTTGGCGTGCGAATTCGCCACTCTGAATTTCCTTGAGAATCTTCCTCATTTCATTCCGTGAGGCGTCACCGATAACCCTTGGTCCGGAAATGTAGTCACCAAATTCCGCAACGTGAGATATGGAATCACGCATGCCAACGATGCCACGGGACTGTATTAGGTCTGCAATCAACTTAACCTCATGTAAACAGCAGAAATAGGCAACTTCGGGTGCGTAACCCGTTTCAACCAGTGTTTCGAAAGCGGTTTCGATCAGGTGGGTAAGACCCCCACAAAGCACGGCTTGCTCTGCAAAAAGATCTGATTCAGTTTCTTCCGCAACGGACGACTCGATAATTCCGGCTTTGCCATGACCCAAAGCCGTCGCATACGAGAGCCCCAGCTCGCGTGCCTTCCCAGTGCTGTTTTGAAATATGGCAAACAGTGCAGGTACACCACCACCCTTGCAAAAAACCTCCCTGACCTGTTCGCCTATGCCAAGCGGTGCCACCAGTACAACGTCTAAATCTTTGCGTGGACGAATGCGTTGGTAATGCAGGTTGAATCCATGCGCGAATACCAGCAGCGCACCTTGTTGCGCGTGCGCACGAATAATGCCTTCGTACAATGCCTGCTGTTCCGTATCAGGAACCAGCACGACGATGACATCAGATTCGCCAATTGCAGCAGCCAAACCCCGTTGTTCAAGTCCATTTTTGCGGACCGCTGCAGCGGAATCAGATCCATCACGAAGCCCGACAACAACCGATGCGCCGGAGTCTTTCAAGTTCAATGCCTGTGCCCGTCCCTGCGCACCGAAACCGATCACGGCAATACGCCGCTCAAGAATAAGTGCTGGCAAGGTATCGCTTTCATACAATATTTTCATTTGACCGAAGTCTCGTGGTCTGTTCGGCGTATAGGGAATTAACGTAGCGCGCGATCAAAGAAGTCTTCAGTCAGGCGTCGCGCTTCCCTGGCAAGCGCCGAATCATAATGATCCCCGGAAGGATTTGCGAACGCATGACCGGCATCGAAATGATGAAACTCATATTCCCGCCCCGCCTTGGCAAGCGCTTTGGCAAACGACTCGACCCTTTGCGGTGTTATCCACCCATCCTGCACCGCCCAGATTCCCAGCACCGGGCTACGTAACCTTGCCAATCGTGATTCCCTGAGTTCCGGCCGACCGTAGTAAATCGCAATGGCCTGCAATCTATCTGGGTAGGCAATTCCACCCTGCAAGACCTGCCCACCACCAAAACACCAGCCAAGGGCGAATGCCTGGATACCTGCCTGAGCCATGACGTCCAGGACCGCACCCATCTTGCTGTTGGCCAGAGGTTGATCGATCGCCTGCATGATCCGTGCTGCTGCGCGACTGGTGCGTGGGATACGGCCATCGTAAAGATCGGGGGCGAATACGCGAAACCCACGCGATGCCCAATAGTCGGCCTCTACCTTCAAATGCTCGGTCAGTCCCCACCACTCATGCACAAGTAATAATCCACGCTCCGCATCTTGCGACCCGGTGACATACACCTGGAACTCCTGCCTGCTCAGTGTGTACAGCGTTTCCATTCGACCGGCAATGCTTGTGCCCGTCTCGGCTCGCAAAACATGCGTCTCTTTGACCGGGACATCCGTCCCAGGATCCGCTAAAAACAATCCGGCAAGTAAAATTGAAGCTGTAAAGTTGATCGCCAATGTAAATCCTCCGAGAAATTGGCGGCCAATGTAAATCCTCCGAGAAATTGACGGCCAATATAAATCATTCGGTTGTCCTTTATACATCGGCCCGGATAAAATGCCTACTTCAAAGCCACGACATTAAGAGCATCCACGATATGCGAGTTTCGCAGTTTCCGCTGAATACGGCCCGAGAAACACCCGCCGACGCCGAAATTATCAGCCACCAGTTAATGCTGCGCGCAGGACTTATTCGCAAGCTGGCCTCAGGGCTTTATTCCTGGTTACCGCTAGGCGTGCGCGTGTTGCACAAAGTTGAACAAATCGTGCGCGAAGAAATGCAAAACGCCGGGGCACTAGAATTGCTGATGCCAGCTGTACAACCTGCAGAACTGTGGCGAGAATCCGGCCGCTGGGAAAAATACGGTCCAGAGCTGTTACGACTTAAGGACCGTCATGAGCGTGATTTCTGTTTTGGCCCGACGCACGAAGAAGTCATCACAGATATTGTTCGTCGAGAATTACACAGTTACAAACAGTTGCCAATAAATTACTTCCAAATTCAGACAAAGTTTCGTGACGAAATACGACCCCGTTTCGGCGTGATGCGCGCCCGTGAATTCATCATGAAAGATGCCTACTCGTTTCATCTCAACATGGAGTCGCTGCAAGATACCTATGATGCCATGCACGCCGCCTACACAAAGATTTTTAAGCGCATGGGCCTTAAATTCCGCCCGGTACGCGCTGGCACGGGCAGTATTGGCGGCAATTTCTCACACGAGTTTCACGTACTTGCCGAATCCGGCGAGGATGCCATTGCCTTTTCCGATGCAGGCGACTACGCCAGCAACATTGAATTGGCAGAAGCGTTGCCTCCTGCAGAAAAGAGACCTGCCGCAAAAGAAACCATGGAGCGTGTGGAAACACCTGGCGTGCGTACCATCGACGACCTTTGCGGGTTCCTGCGGGTACCCATAGAGAAAACACTGAAAACTCTGATCATAAAGTGTGCAGATGATTCGCTGGTGGCCCTGGTATTACGAGGCGACCATGAGTTGAACATGTTCAAAGTGGAAAAACTTGAGTCAGTAACAGCGCCCATCGCGTTTGCCACGGCCAAAGAAATCCGGGATCGGTTGGGCTGCTCGCCCGGCTCCATTGGTCCGGTAGGCCTGAAGCTCCCGTATGTGGTCGATCACGTGGCTGCGAACACAGCCGATTTCATTGCCGGTGCAAACAAGGATGACGTGCATCTACGGGGCATCAACTGGGAGCGTGATGCGCCGGCAAATGAAGTGGCGGACCTGAGGAATGTAGTCGACGGCGACCCCAGCCCCGACGGCAAAGGCACGTTGAGTGTTGCGCGCGGCATAGAGGTTGGTCATATCTTTCAATTGGGTGACAAATACAGCGAGGCAATGCAAGCAAAGGTTACCGCAGAGGATGGCAGCGAGCAGACTCTTAGCATGGGCTGCTACGGTATTGGGATTACGCGCATTGTTGCCGCCGCGATTGAGCAAAATAACGATGCACAGGGCATCATCTGGCCCGCCCCCATTGCACCCTTCGACGTCGTGTTACTCCCGATGAACCTGCATAAATCCGAAGCGGTAAAAAAAGAAACCGAGGCGATATATGATGAACTGAAGGCAAATGGCTTCGATGTGCTCATGGATGACCGCGAGGTTCGTCCTGGCATCATGTTCGCCGACATGGAGCTTATCGGTATTCCGTTACGTGTTGTTGTGGGAGAGCGTAGCCTCAAAGAAAATAAGCTTGAATGGAAATCCCGTGACGGCAAGGAAAGCGGAATGGTTGATCGCAAAGAAATTGTTGCCCTGCTGCGGGAACGGACTGAACAGTATGCATAGCGGATTACGCGCTGCTCAAGCGTTGCTGTTCTTCGTTGCGTTACCTGCACTGTCGGATTCTGCCCGCATTGAAGTTGACCCGGATCTGCGCCGCAAATTAATCAACGCCATCGAAGAAATTGACAGTTTTGATGACCGCTTTGAAGCCGAAGTCTGGCTGCTGGACATGTCGACTCGCCTTAAACGACGCATGCCCGACACAGATAAACGGTTGAGTCTTCTGAAACTTGTGCATCGCGAAGCTACACGGGTCGATCTGCCACCTGAACTCATCCTGGCAGTCATTGAAGTGGAAAGTAATTTCGACCGATTTGCCATTTCCCGGGTTGGCGCACAAGGATTCATGCAGATTATGACTTTCTGGTTGGATGAAATTGGTCACCCGGAAGACAATCTTATTCATGCGCGCACGAATATCCGGATGGGCTGCACGATACTTCGACACTACATTGATTTTGAAAAAGGTGATTTGCGTCAGGGGCTGGCCAGATATAATGGCAGTGCAGGCAAACGACGTTACCCGGATAAAGTCTTTAACGCATTAAGTCGCCGCTGGTACAAGAATTAATATCGAATCGTAAACCCTTGTGGCAACTCTCCTGCATAGGTTTCACAGCTTACGGACGTAACGCTTGCCTGGCGTGGACCTTCGTGTAACCACTCGAAAAATGCTTGCATGGATTCTTCTTCACCGCTGGCGATGATCTGTACGTCGCCATTCGGTAGATTCACAGCTGAACCAGAAATACCGAGTTCCTCAGCCTTGAGTGCCGCTGTCGTGCGGAAAAAAACACCCTGCACTCTTCCCTTGATGAGGTATTTTCTTGCAATAAGCACGATTTCCTCCCGCGTAGCACCTGATTACAACAAAAAAAAGGGCCCTCATCGAGGGCCCATATTCAATCCATCTGGAAAATTTAACGGGACAAATAGGCTTTATCGGACGCTTCCACCACACCAATTGACCAAGCACCGCGGTTGCGCGCATGCGCAATGGCTGCATCAACCTCAGAGCGTGAAGGCGCCTTGTTGATGTCAAAGTCCTGGCCCGGAAAAATCAGGTCAGCATCTCTGATCTTGCTGGCATTTTGCTTGTAGATCAGCGGCCACTGATACGCGTTACCGTATACTTCTGACTTTCCTGCGATACGCCACAAGCTGTCACCCCCCGCAACCGTGTATGTCATCTTGGATGCACGCAATTCGGAAACCAGCCCACTCAGTATTTCATACGCACGGCGTCCTTCGTTGTTGGCAATTGCAGCCTCAGCGTCCGCCAACCTTGTTTTTTGGTCATCGTTCAAACCGGTGAAGCTGTTTGCGTCGCCCAATAATTGGTTTGCCTGGCTCATATACTGCTGATTCTCTCGGGCAGCGCGCTCTGCCGCTGCTTGGGCTCGCTGTGCTTCAAGCTCAGCTTCCGTCGGCCCAGAAGCCTGTTGAGTCGGCTGCGTGGTAGCACAACCAACCAAAACGCCGACTGATAAAGTAGCTATCAGGAAAGGCCTAAACGGGAAATTCGTTTTCATTCTTGCTGCTCCATTGCATAACGGGTTGGTCAATTCCAGGCCTGGGATCGTCAGACGAGGGTCACACTACCCCGGCTCTATAGGCCTGTCAAGCGAGGAAATGCGCTTAACATACAGAATTTACAACATATTTTCCTAATTGTGATCGACTTCATTTTTTGTCCGGCGAGTAATTCTAAGTGCTCCCTGGGCACGATCTTTAGCACCTAGAGCATTCATCCGGGCCTGAGCGAAGTTCCAGATTTTTAACGATTCTTGCGCACGTCGCAGGTATTCCTCCGCAGCTTTTAGCTCATCCGGCGCGTATTCAGCTGCACCCGCATCGACGGCAGCACGAACTGCCTGGCGTGCATCGCTCATTTCCTGCACGGGGGCTGCGGCACAGCCGGAACCAGCGATTGCGATCGCGAGTACAAAACCGGAAAAAAATGCCGATAATCTTGGCATGTGGTGCTGATCCGTTGTCCGACAGCCGCCTGAACCTAGCAGCGAGTATCTGGTCCGTCAAGCCCGCTGCGGTAGAATGAATCCTACTGACATCACTGCAGCACCCCAATGACACACGTGCAGATTTACCACAATCCCCATTGCAGCAAATCGCGGGCTACGCTCGAACTGTTGCGTGCACGCGGCATCAGTCCGGAGATTATCGAGTACCTCAATAACCCGCCTGGCAAAGAAACGTTACATACACTATTGAAGAAACTTGACGTTGATTCGAAAGATTTGGTGCGCGTCAGCGAACCCGAATTCAAGCAAACAGGTTTTGATTCGAAGTCTTTGACTGAAATACAGGTAATTGAAAGTATTTTGCAATTCCCCAAACTCATGCAACGTCCCATAGTGGTAAACGGTGACGCAGCAAGAATTGGACGTCCTCCTAAAAACGTTCTTGAGATACTTTAAAGCGCAATGGCCGAAATATTGGTTCTTTATTACAGTCGCTACGGTGCGATAGCGGAGATGGCGCGGGAAGTCTGCCATGGCATAGAGGACGTCGACGGAATGCAGGCACGGTTCCGAACTGTGCCAACGGTATCGCCCGACAATGAACAAGTCAGTCCCGAAATTCCCGAGAGTGGACCGCCATATGTTGCACTATCTGACCTAGAAGAATGCGCCGGACTGTTGCTGGGTAGCCCAACCCGGTTTGGAAATATGGCTGCACCGCTAAAATATTTTCTCGACAGCACAGCATCCCTGTGGCTGAACAACGCTTTGTCAGGCAAGCCAGCTGGCGTATTTACATCAACAGCCAGCATGCACGGAGGGCAAGAAACCACCTTGCTAAGTATGATGCTGCCCTTACTTCACCACGGCATGTTGATCGTTGGCGTACCTTATTCGGTCAGGGAACTGATGGAAACCGATGCAGGCGGTACGCCATACGGCGCCAGCCACGTTGCCGGCATTAATGCAGACCGTCCGGTCACCGAACAGGAGCGCACAATCTGTCGCGCACAAGGAAAACGTGTTGCTGAAATTGCGGCGAGGCTGCTGCGGAATAAGAGCTAATTAGCGGTGAAACCGATAACCCTATTTGTTCTAGTACCCGCGGCATCGTTGGCCATATTGTATCTTGCCTGGCCTGGATTTCCGGCAGGCATAGCCAATGAGTTTTCTGGTCTCATATATATTCTTCCATTACTCGTACTAGCGCCGGGCATCATTCTAGGTAACCGCAACGCGATCGGCCTGATCGGATTCATGGCGATTGCTTACCTCGCACACGGTGTGATGGAAGTCATTGCCAATCCGGTAATTCGTCTTCCGGCGGCGCTGGAAATATTCTTGGCCTTCATGACCCTGATTGGCACGTCCATAAATTTACGATTGGGGAAATCTGTCAGGCCAATGGAAGCACCTGGCGAATAAATGGCAAGGTCAGTTTGCGTTGTGCGGCCATTGATGCTTCATCCAACCGGTCAAGTAATTTGCACAAAGTGGTCATATCACGCGGGTAGTGTTTGACTAAGTAATTAGCGCCTTCCAATGACAGCTCAAGGCCGCGCCCCAGGGCTCGCAGCACCAGTGCATTGACTTTCTCGTCGTCATTCATATCGCGTAATTGCAGTACAAGACCTGATACGAGCCGTGAACTCAAGTCCTTGAGAGAGAACTGCCAATTCGTGGGCGGTGTGCGCGCCGCCATCAACAACCTCCCATCGTTGTCATACAGCCCGTTGAACAAATTGAATACACTCTGTTCCCATTCTGCATCGCCGGCCACTGTGTCGATTTCATCCAGGCAAACTAGCGCAAGATTTTCCCATCCCGCCAGCGCCGCCGGCGAAAAGTTTTCACGATCCAAAAAATGAAAATAACCCGCTGTACGGTTTTCGTCAGCAACTGTCCGACAGGCGGCCTGTAACAAGTGTGTTTTCCCGGTGACGGCAGCGCTGTGCAACAGTACCACTGCCTTAGAATCGCAACGCGTTGCCTCCGCAATATGCTTGAGCGGTTCGGCGTTTGGCCCAGGGAAAAACCCCTCAAAGGTCGACTCACGCTCAAGCTGTATGCCAAGGGGTAACTGTTTCATTGCCAGGGAGGAAAGGTCAATGTTGCAATCGGTATTTCAGTACAGAGTCTTGTTGCACTGAGTCCGGATCATCGAGATCAATTACCAGTTCGATCGTATCCACAGTTGCAAGTGTGTCGCCGATTGCCATCGCTTGTTCCAGCGCAACCGCGTCACCCAACACAGTAATATCCACAAACAGGCTGCCATCAAGAACGCGGTTTACAAATACTCCCTGCACCATGCTGAGATTCTCAAGGTAATCGAGCACCCGCGCATAGTCGTCCAGTGTTGCAACACCACCTATCTCCATGGCAAAACGTGCGTGACCGGCGATCGCTGTATCAACTGCAAACTTTTCTCCATATATATCGGCAGTCCCGTCAATCCCGGCATCTATAGCTGCTGTCAAAGATTCCGCGAGAACCTGCCATTGAGTTTCACTGTGCTCCGTGTAGAGAACCCAGCGGGCCGACCAACGATCTTCGCCGGCATAAAAAATGTTGCCTGCCAGTATGCCGTAGGTTGCGTATCGTTCACTGGCCGCAAGTATTCGTTCAGAGAAACCGCCCCACACGTCGGTGAACCCGATCACTGCCTTTTCCTCATCATCCAGGAAAGGGAATTGCCATGGGATTCCGCGGCGCGATGAGGCCTCTTCAATGCTCTGCTGGATTATCGTCACCGGGTTTTCAAAAACGTCATCCTTGGTCAATAAATCTAGATTCCCTGCAGTGTGGCTAGAGAAAAGCACCCGGTTCCCATCTGTTTCGAAAGCGAGCCATACAAGCGTTGTAGGGCGTTCCCTCCCCCAAAGCGGCAGGCCGGCTACTCGGACTGCTCTCTGCAAGGCGACGGCGTCAAACCAGGCATGCAGCAAAACCTCTTTTACGGGTTGAGCAAAAATATCTTCTGGATCCGGCGGGTTTTCGCGTTCTTCGTACGTGTAGCGTTGCAAAAACGAGCGGCCTCTGCCGAGCAGGTTCGCGGCTGCGGGATCTTCAGCAATATCCCGCCTTCCGGTAAGTTTTACCAGCACAGCAAGCAGCGCATCCCGCAGCCCACCCTCCCGGTTTCCTGATTCTTTGCCCGCAACCGGTACAGAAGCGTCAAACAGATCGTCCAGCTGTGCCGGGAATAAGGCATCAGAAACAGCCAGGGTCAACAGGAAAACCCCGGAAACAAGGAATGGTCTGAATTTCGTCACGTTACGAAAAACCCTATTTGCTTAGCCGTTGCGTAATAGCTTGTGTAAAATACCATGGAATACAGCGGTCAACCCTTACCAGCGTAAAGCACACATCTTATAATGAATGACAAGCATCTTACCTACCGATCCGCTGGCGTGAATATTGATGCTGGTGATTCCCTGGTGCAACGAATTAAACCTGTTGCAGCTCGTACGCATCGCGCGGGGGTTCTGACCGGGTTGGGTGGATTCGGTGGCCTGTTTGAACTTCCAACTGACAAGTACAGCAATCCCGTCTTGGTGTCGGGTACGGATGGCGTCGGTACAAAATTGAAACTCGCCATCGCGCATGGGCTGCATGACAGCATTGGCATCGACCTGGTTGCTATGTGCGTCAACGACATCGTGGTAACCGGGGCCGAGCCACTGTTTTTCCTTGATTATTACGCAACCGGTCATCTGGACACTGATATTGCCGCCAGCGTCATTAATGGAATTGCCGACGGATGTGAACTTGCCGGGACTGCGCTGATTGGTGGTGAAACCGCCGAAATGCCCGGAATGTACAACGAATCCGATTACGACCTTGCGGGTTTTGCCGTTGGGATCGTTGAAAAAGCAGACATTATTGATGGCACAGGTATCAAGCCGGGCGATGTATTGCTGGGACTACCATCATCGGGCCCTCACTCAAATGGCTACTCTTTGATCCGCAAGATACTAAACACCGTTGGAGAAGATGCTGCCACCATCCAGTTGGATGACACGTCACTTATCTCTAGTCTGATGAACCCTACAAGAATCTATGTGAAATCGTTGTTGGCACTCATCAAAGAATTACCGGTTCTTGCCATGGCGCACATAACGGGCGGGGGTATTACCGAAAACCTGCCACGTGTCCTGCCGGAGGGATTAGGCGCTGATATCTGTCTTTCAAGCTGGACTTTACCAGCGGTATTTGACTGGTTGCAGGAATCGGGGAATATTGAACGCACCGAAATGTTGCGCACATTCAATTGCGGGATTGGCATGATTATCTGCGTCAAACCGGAAAATTCTGCGCAGACAATTGCAACACTTAAACAACAAGGTGAACTGGCATTTGAAATAGGGCAGGTAGTAAGCAATCATCAGGGAGTTTCATACACCGCATGACGCAAAAGTGTTCTGAACCTCTGCGCATGGTCGTTCTTATTTCTGGACGCGGCAGCAACCTAAAGGCTTTTATAGAAAATATTGCAAATGGTTCCTTGCAGGTGAAACTTGTCGGCGTGATCAGTAATCGCCATGACGCCGCCGGACTCGAATTTTCGCACACCGCGCGCATTCCTGTAGAAGTTGTGGACCACTCTGTCGTGCGGGACCGAAGCGAGTTCGATAGACTGCTCTTAAAAGCACTTGAGAAATTTCGCCCGGATCTCATTGTACTTGCCGGATTCATGCATGTTCTTGATGATGGGCTGGTAAATAAATACAGCGGAAAAATCTTGAACGTGCACCCTTCACTACTGCCGTTATACCGTGGACTAGATACCTACCGACGCGCACTGGAAGCTGGCGACAGCTATCATGGTACGAGCATCCATTTTGTTACGTGCGAACTTGATGGTGGTCCGGTTGTGCTCCAGGTCCGTATTGCTATTGGATCGAACGACAACGAGAGCAGCCTGGCATCCAGAATCCAGGCGTGCGAGCACATTGTATATAGCATGGCCGTTAATTGGTTTGCCGAAGGCCGGCTGAAATACACCGACGAACAAGCAATACTTGACGGGAAACCGCTGTTAGAACCCGTTATCATGAACGAACACGATATACTGGACGGTGTATGCGAACCTGCCTAACTAAGTTTGCCATCAGTATCCTGCTGCTTCCTGCTACAACCTCTTTTGTGACAGCGAGCGAGGAACCTGCCCTAAACGGCTTGCAGGAATATACGGCAGTCTACGCACTGCGCCGTGGCAGCCTGAAAGCAGGTGAGGCAACCTTTACGTTACGTTTGCAGGAGGACGGTTCTTATCTGTACCAATCGGTCACCAAGGCAACCGGCTTGGTCGCAATTTTCCGCGATGACGTGATCCGGGAAAACGTTCGGATACAAATCAGCGAAGATCGCATACGGCCTGTTAACTACGAATACATTCATGAAAATACCAACAAAAATCGCTACCAGTCTATTGAATTTGACTGGCACAATATGGTTGCACGCAGCAACAACCGCGGAACCGAATCCAGTCATGAATTAAACCGTTTTACTGTGGACAGGGCTTCGCTGCCACTAATTGTGGGTTATGCGCTGGCACATGACAATTTGCCAAGTAAATACACACTCCTTGACCATGGCAAGGAAAAAAATTACCGAATGGCGTGGGAAACAGGTAAAGAACTAAGGACCAAGGCAGGCAGGTTCAATACAGTGTTTATTCAGCGGAAAATTAAAAATAATGACCGGCAGCTAAGAATTTGGCTGTCACCAGACAAACATTATCTTCCAATCAGGATTGAGAACGAAGATCCTGGTGGCGACATAACCTCGCTGGAGCTTCTGAAGATCGATTACGGCCATTCTGGGTAGCATCAAACCTTTCGACTACGTCCAGTTTGTATAACATCATGCAACTCGATCAGATTCAGCCTGGATAAGGTTACGCTGCTCAAAAAGTTTTGCTCTGGGTAAAGTTATGCTTTAGGCAGCGTCACGCCACGTTGCGCCATGTACTTTCCGCCGCGGTCTTTGTATGACGTTTCACAGATTTCGTCGGACTCAAAAAACAACATCTGCGCCACACCTTCGTTTGCATAAATACGCGCGGGTAACGGTGTGGAGTTTGAGAACTCCAAAGTCACATGTCCTTCCCATTCCGGTTCAAGCGGTGTCACGTTCACGATGATTCCGCAGCGTGCGTAGGTTGATTTACCAAGACATAAGGTGAGCACATTTCTGGGAATCCGAAAATACTCGACAGTTCTTGCCAGTACAAACGAATTCGGTGGAATAATGCAAACATCACTTACCAGGTCCACAAAACTCTTCTCATCGAATGATTTTGGATCCACGACAGCGGTATTGATGTTTGTGAAAATCTTGAACTCGTCGGCACAACGCACATCGTAGCCGTAACTTGAGGTCCCGTAGGAAATGATACGACCGTTGCCGTTTTCCCGGATTTGTCCCGGTTCAAACGGTTCAATCATGCCGTTCGATTCCGCCATGCGTCGTATCCACTTGTCTGACTTTATGCTCATTCAGTCCTCTCGTGCTGTTCAGTCGTCGGTAATTTCAATTTCAGGAAATGCAGCCACTGACCCGGTAACAGAATGGGCCAGCATCGCCACACCGCGTAATGCGGTTTCTGTATAAGCCTGTGCCAGTTCACTGTCCGGCTGTGCAACGACAGTAGGTATGCCGCCATCGGCTTGTTCGCGAATCCGGATATCTAACGGCAATGCACCCAACAATATGACATTGTGCTCGTCGGCGAGACGTTGGCCGCCACCGTCCCCGAAAATCGGCTCCACGTGACCGCACTGGCCGCATACGTGCTGACTCATGTTTTCGACAATCCCCAGAACTTCAACCTCTACCTTGCGGAACATGTTCACTCCACGTCTTGCATCCAGCAACGAAATATCCTGTGGCGTAGTAACAATCACTACGCCACTGAGTGGCACCCGTTGTGACAAGGTCAGTTGGATGTCGCCCGTCCCTGGTGGCATGTCCACCACCAGGTAATCAAGTTCTCCCCAATCGGTTTCCGCCAGCAGCTGGTTGAGGGCCTGGGTCACCATGGGACCGCGCCACACCATGGGCTGGCTTTCGTCTACCAGGAATCCGATGGACATGCATTTGATGCCGTGGTTTTCCATTGGCAGAAGTTGCTTGCCGTCGCGCGTAGCGGGTTGACCACGAATGCCCAGCATCCGCGGTTGACTTGGTCCGTAAATGTCCGCATCCAGCATGCCGATCTTTGCGCCCTCGCGGGCCAGCGCGAGGGCAAAATTTGCCGCAGTGGTTGACTTGCCTACGCCTCCCTTAGCAGAGGCGATCGCAATAACGTTGCTTATCCCCGGCAAGGGTGACAGTGCGGCCTGCACTTTTTGTGGTTTGACCTGCCAATCCACCTCAACCCGGAGGGCCTGGCCCAGTTCATCAGCCAGAAATCTGCCAAGTGAATTCGCCAGTGACGCGCCATAGCGCTCGGCAGCAAACCCCAACATCAGTTTTATGACAAGCGTGTCACCCTCGGGCACAACTGATTGAAACATGCCCGCCTTATCCAGCGGCAACTCAAACACCGGGTCGGCAAACCGGTTCAGGGCAGCAAGCAGGATTTCTCTTGTGGGCGCTTCCATGGCATCTCCGGAAAAACGGCGCGCATTGTAGCATCGCTGGTCGCGCTGCCGCGCCTTCCCTCACTGTGGCATAATTTCCGCTTAAAATTCAGTCCCTTTGGAGCCCACGTTTCTACCATGCGCAGCCAGCACCGCAAGATCCTGGTGTCTTCCGCCCTGCCTTACGCGAATGGTCCCATTCACATGGGCCACATGCTGGAATACATACAGACCGATATCTGGGTTCGCTATCAACGATTACGCGGTAATACCTGTGTGTTTGTGTGCGCGGACGACGCGCACGGCACACCCATAATGATTCTCGCGCGTAAGAAAGGCGTTGAACCGGAAGCGCTGATAGCCCGTATGCAAATCGAACACGAACAGGATTTTACAGATTTCCTGATCAGCTTCGACAGTTATCACTCGACGCACTCCGAAGAAAATCGTGAACTTTCTGAGCTTATTTACAACCGCTTGCGCGAAGCCGGGCACATCACGACGCGCGTCATCAAGCAAGCCTACGATAAGCAGGAAAACATGTTCCTGCCGGATCGGTTTATAAAGGGCCAATGCCCACGTTGCAATACCGAGGACCAGTATGGTGACAGTTGCGAAGCCTGTGGCGCCACCTACAATCCATCGGAACTGAAAAACCCGGTGTCGGTTATTTCTGGCACTACGCCATTGCAAAAGGAATCGGAACATTATTTCTTCAAACTGAGTGAGTTCGAAACTTTTCTGCGTGACTGGATAAAAAAATCCAGCTTGCACCCCGCAGTGGTCAACAAACTCAAGGAGTGGTTCGACGTCGGCTTGCGCGACTGGGACATTTCGCGCGATGCACCCTATTTCGGTTTCGAGATTCCCGATGCGCCGGGTAAGTATTTCTATGTGTGGCTGGATGCGCCTATAGGCTACCTGGCAGCCTTTAAGAAGCTTTGTGATTCGCGTGATGATCTCGATTTCGATGCATTCACCCAACCCGGAACGGATACGGAGCTGTATCACTTCATCGGCAAAGACATCATCTATTTTCACGCCTTGTTCTGGCCGGCAATGCTGGCAGGCGCGAACCTGCGCACACCCAGTGCTGTACTGGCACACGGCTTCCTGACTGTTAACGGGCAGAAAATGTCCAAGTCGCGGGGTACGTTTGTTATGGCGCGCACCTACCTGGATCATCTCGACCCGGAATATCTGCGCTACTACTTTGCCGCCAAGTTGGGTAGCGGCATTGATGACATTGACCTTAATTTTGAAGACTTCGTGCAACGCGTAAATGCCGATCTTGTTGGCAAGGTCGTCAATATTGCCAGTCGTTGCGCCGGTTTTATCAACAAGCAATTTGCCGACCTGCTTGCAGCCACTTTGCCAGAACCGGCTCTGTACGAGGAATTTCGCTCGGCAAGCAACACAATAGCCCAGGCGTACGAGAATCGTGAATTTAGCCGTGCCATGCGCGAAATTATGGCCCTGGCAGACCGCGCCAACCAATATATTGATGAACGCAAGCCATGGGTGCTGGCAAAGGAAGATGGCAAAGAAGAAGACATTCAGGCCATTTGCACCATGGGGCTGAATTTGTTCCGCTGTCTGGCCTTGTACCTGCAACCGGTATTGCCAAGACTGGCCGAGCGAGCGGCGGAATTCCTGGCTGTTGAACCGTTCAAGTGGAATGATCTTGAGTCCCCACTGCTGAATTCAAAAATCACCAAGTTCAAACCGTTGATGACGCGCATTGAACCCGACAAGGTAAACGCCATGATTGATGCATCAAAAGAAGACCAGGAAAATGATTCAAGCTAATCCGACTTCTGTTGGGGCAAACGGAGCGGATCCCACTGCGCGGATCAACTAAGAGAGGCTGAAATGAAAGACCTGTTGTTGATCCTTGTTGGTACGGTTTTGGTCAACAACTTTGTGCTGGTCAAGTTTCTCGGACTATGTCCGTTCATGGGCATATCCCGCAAGCTTGAAACTGCAATCGGCATGTCCATGGCGACAACGTTTGTTCTGACGTTGTCGTCGATAGGCAGTTACCTGGTCAATACATGGCTGCTGGAACCCTTTGGCCTGGTTTATTTACGCACTATTTCCTTTATTCTGATAATTGCGGTCGTCGTGCAATTCACGGAAATGTACGTACGCAAGACCAGTCCCCTCTTGTACCAGGTACTCGGCATCTATCTGCCACTTATTACAACGAATTGTGCGGTACTGGGTGTCGCGCTCTTGAACGTGCAGGAAAGCCACAGTTTCCTGGAGTCCGCCGTGTACGGTTTTGGCGCCGCAATTGGTTTTTCTATCGTGCTGATCATGTTTTCTGCTATGCGCGAACGCGTCGCGGTCGCCGATGTGCCGGTTGCCTTTCGTGGCGCGGCCATCGCGATGATCACCGCCGGACTGATGTCGCTTGCGTTCATGGGCTTCAAAGGACTGATCTGAACCATGCTGACAGCACTGACAATTCTTGGTGGGCTGGCAGCGCTTTTTGGTCTGGTGCTTGGCCTGGCATCGATGCGCTTCAAGG
>JAZFYH010000173.1:0-15233 GCA_036443475.1 Gammaproteobacteria bacterium
GTCAGTGTTAAGCACGAAATAATTTTCCAAACCACACGCTTACACAAAGCAAAACGCAAAGCATTTACGCAGACTCTGACCATCGATGATAAGCCTTGTATGCGTTATTACGTTTCGGCGTACCATGTTTCCAGAACGAGTCCGCGTTATGAAGTGCGGATTTATCGTGAAGAAACGATCAAACCCTGCGCGAAAAACATAATTTGCAAGAGCAAGCTAACTAACGGCTTAAACCGTTCCGGTTTAAAAGCAAGTCTAAAATTAATGCAGTTCCAGCCAAAGGCCGGCTTAAACCTCCGTGATTAACACTGACTAAACTCTTCAAGTTCAAGTGCTGTAATTAAAAATATTTGGGTCTGACTTATTGGTGGGTTAAATCCACTTGGTTTTAGTGCTGGCCTTATATTGATACAGCCTCAGCCCAAAGGCCGGCTTAAACCTTCTGGTTCAAAAGCTGGCTTAATATTGATTCCGTATCCAGCTCAAAGGCATGCTTAAATCCAACGACTGACCCGCATACGGTATTCGCGGTATTCGTCACCGAATTTTTCTAGCAGCATGCGTTCTTCGTATACGATGAAGCGTTTGGTAATGAACGCAATAAACGCGGGAACAACGAGAAACGCTGAAAGTGTACCTAACCAGATGGCAAACCCGGTCAGGGCGAAAACCATGCCCATGTACATGGGATTACGGGTGTAGCGAAACGGCCCTTGAATGACTAATTTGCTGGATTCGTGAAACGGTTTGATTTCCGTTTCATGTTTGCGGAACAAGCCCGCCGCCCATATCACTACAATCACGCCCAGGCCGACAAAAAACCAGCCCAGTACCTGGGCATCAGGTTCCACAATCTGTTGCACCGGTAACCAGCGATCGAATAGCCACTCGGCTAGTATGGCAGCGGCAAACCAGATTGGCGGGTAAATACGGGTTGGCCTGATCTCGCTCATAAGCGATCAGAAAAAGGTGGTAAGGGAAATCTCGACGAAGTCGTCATTGTTCAGCCCCGCCAACAGAGTGCCTGGTCTGGCATTAGAAAAAAACCGGCCTTCGATTTGCAGCTTGAACCGGTCGCCGATACGGCGACTGCCCTCGATCAGTACAAATCGTGACTCGTCTTCCGGGTCATAGATTACACCCGCCAACAGCTCTGTGCTCTGCACATCGTTGAACGCCAGCCGCGTGCCAAGGAATACGTCGCGCTGAAACGGTGTCGTGGCCTGGTCGTTGCGGTCGTCCCAGAGCAATTCGACCAGCAATCCCAAGTCAGCCGGTCCGCCTACGCCATACAAGGTGTACTCAAAACCGGTCGCCACTGAGTTAAACGAACCAACTTGGTCGTTGCGGTGAATCGCTTCGAATTTCCACAACCAGGATCCAACCGTTGCCTGAATATCGGTCCCGAACTGAGTGATCTGGTCGTAATGTGGGATTAGCACGGTCTCGCCGGTAGCGTTCAACTGTGGCACCAACCTCGGTTCACGGCCGGTACCATCAAACCAGGACAGGCCAAGGTCCCACACGCCGACGAAATGGCTCCAACGCAAGGCGTAGTCGACGTGTTTTTCTTCGGCTGAGGATTCGTAAACGGGATTGTGGGTGTCAACCACTGTCGGAAAACGCAGCCGACCTTCGGCGTTGGGGAAGCGGCGTTCCCTGAAGTACGGCATCACGTAAACGCTAAAGTCACCCCACGGGCGGATCAATGTTACATCAATGACTGGTTGGCCAAGCTTATCTTCAGTGTCAACGTCCTGCACCGTATCGGTCTGGTTGATAATGTCCACCAGGTGCACAGATTCTGTTTTACCCCAGAAATACTTGCGTACACCCAGTGACAACTCGACGTTACTGAATGCACGCCGCCAGTACAGTTCCTGAATGTCTGCGTCGGTACGTTCCTCCGGTGCTTCATAGATGCGCAGGTAAGGCGTGAAGACAAAGCGCTGATCACCGTTGTCCCAATCGTGATAATACTCCGCAAGTACGGTCACAATACCAATGTTGCCGTGTTGTCGCGGGTCGTTCGGTTCCTGCGGGAAATAACGGAAGTTCGTTCCCAACTCGGCCGAAAATTCACCGGCATACAAGGTGGTTGTACTGTCGTTAAACAGCACGACCAACAGGAATAAAAAATACTTAAACCTGGGCATGGAAACTCTTGTTGCTATCAATTGCTATGGCGCATGTGATGGAATATTTTCATGGGCTTGTCAGTGTTGTCCGCAGGTATCAACAGTACATTGCTTTGACTAGCGAGAGTTCCCAAAAACGGAGAAGGACCCTACCGTGCTCTGCGCAATGTCGCCTGGTTGAAGTCACCTTCACTTTGTCCGGTACGAAACTCGTAGTCCGTGAAGATCAACGTGGTGGATTTTCCGGTCTGGTGGTTGACCATATCCATGCGCAGTGGTCGCCAGTAGTCATCCAGGTATTCCTTATAGTCGGACTGCGTCAGTGTTTTCAGTAGTGATTCTTTGCGGTCGTAATACTCAACTTTCCACACCCGGTATTCCTCTTTATCAAGCCAGACGACCTGGCGGGTGTAACCGGATTTTGGATCAACCGGGTATCTTTCAATCACAAAATGTTCGCGAGCATCAAATACTTCATCGCGTAGATATTTAAAAGTGTATTTTTCGGTTTCCTGCGAAGATAGATCTTCGTACGCGAACTCGCTACCAACGAAAGGCCCCGACTTGTTGTCCGAGGCGATGCGCTTGACGCGTTTCAGGGCGGGCAGATACAACCATTGGTCGTCTGGGCCAACACGATGCGTATATGACAATAGCGCTGTGCCGGAAATGTCCCGCGGTTCATTAAACACGATCAGCGACCAGTCGCCGTCCTCGGTCTGTTCCAGCGCGCTGGTGCGCAGTGAACGCGAACTTTCCTGGCCCTGCCGATTGCGCAGGATCATATTCAAGTTTACGGATGAATCGCCCCATCCGGTATCGCGCCGGTCACGTTCATGTTCGATTTCGAGGCCGCGTTCTTCTGCGGACTGTGCCTGGGCGTCTAGTGCGACCACGGCGATCGCGACGATTGCCAGCGCGGTCCAGGTAATGCGGTGCGCCAGGCTGCGTGTCGATGAGGAATGGTTCTTCTGTGTCATGGTTTTAACCTCTAAATCCAAAAGTGTTAGAAAAATAGGTAATCACTTCGGCCAGCTGGCGAAGGCCTGTTCATTAAGCTCGTAAGCTTTGAGATGCCGCATTCTGCGCTGTTCACCGACATCTTTCACGCGCTGGCCCAGGCCGTCGACCCACATCAACAGCGGCGGCAACATGAGAAAGTCGGCAATAAGTGCGAATACAATGGCAATCGCCGTCAGCTTGGCCATGGCCGCGTTCAGGTCGAAGCTTGATTGGGCAAGTATGCTGAATCCAGCCGCAAGTATGATTGTCGTCACGATCAAGGCGATACCCACCGAGGAAAAAGCATAACGCACGGCATTAGCAGCGTCGTAACCGTGTTCACGGCGGGCACGTAAGTACTTGGACAAAAAGTGTACCGAATCATCGACAACAATACCCAATGTCATGCCCATGACCACGGAAACCGCCATGTTTATCTGGCCGCGGGTCAGTCCCCACACACCGAATGCCAATCCTGCAGGTAGCAAATTGGGAATCAAGCTTAACAGGCCGATACGGAAACTGCGCAGCGCAATAATAAGAATGACCGAAATAACCAGGATGCCGATCAGCGTACCAACAATCATGGATTTGACGTTGCGCTCTGAGATATGCGCAAACATGATCCCGGGGCTCACGCCGTGGGTGAACATGTTCGGCGTATTATTTTTGAGCCAAGTTTCCGAACGTTCGGCGATTTCCCGCAATTCTTTGGAAGACATATCACGCAAGGTACCTATTACCTGGGTATTAGACTTGTCGATGTTTACCTGGTTGTTCAGATCCAGCCCGAACGGCAGGGACATTTCAAAGAGCAACAAGTATTGCGCTGCGAGATCCTTCTCTTCCGGCAGACGGTAGTAGGACTCATCATCAGCGTGCAGGTTCTTGTTCAGGCGCTTGAAGATGTCGGTAATCGTATTAACGTGCAGCACTTCCGGTTGCGCACGCAACCAGTCGGAAAACGCCTCGACATCATGCAGATACTCGGGATTACTGATACCGCTGGGTTCACCGGACGGCAACGAGAACTGCACGTTGTAAAGGCCCGTCAGATGTTCAGTGGCGTAATCGGTGTGCTGCCGAAACGCGACACGTTCATCAAAGTACTTCACGAACTCGTCGTTCAGTTCATTCTGCGGCACGGCCGCCAACAGGCCGACGGCAATCAGTGACGATACCAATAGCACCGGGCGGCGCTTGGCAATGACCCAATCCGCAAAACGTTCCATGGTATTACCGAAACTGCTTTCGGTTTTACGCGGTCGCATCGGGAGTATGGCGATCAGTGCCGGCAAGGTAGTAACAGACAATATCCATGCAACCATTACACCCATAGCGGTCATGTTACCGAGATCAGCAAACGGCGGCGCATCAGAAAAATTCATGGTCAGGAAACCAATCGAAGTGGTGAGACTGGTCAGAAATACCGGCTGCATGTTGAGACGAATGCTTTGCACCAATGCCGCGCGTTTATCCAGCCCATCACGCATGGCTGCGAACATAGTAATCAGGATATGTATGGCATCTGCGACTGCCAGGGTAGTGATAATGGTCGGTGCAGAAGCCGAAGGCGGCGTCAATTTTATACCCAGCCAACCGGCGATACCCATGGCCGTCATGACGGAAAAAATAATAATCAACACGGAGGCGAATGTTGCGCTGGCGGAGCGCAGCATCAAAAACATAGCCAGGATAATAATGCCGTACATGGCGGGCACCAGGGTGGTGCCGTCACGAATGCTGGACTCGGGGAACGAGTTGTTCAGCATTACCATGCCGGTCAGCCGCAGGGTCACGCCGGGGTGACGCGCCTCGATGTCTGCCGCCAGGGCGCGTGCTGCTGCGGCTGCTTCCGGGACTTCCGTCAATGATTTTTCCGGCATCTGGAAGGTGACGTTTACGCCGGCGTACTTGCCATCGCCAGATACTAGGCGATTAAGTAGCAATGGCTCCCTCAGGGCGATGTCACGAACTTCATCGAGTTCTGCCGCGCTTAACGACTCCGCGTCCTCGACCAGGTCACGGACCAGCAGGTCGTCGAACTCGGCCTTGGTGTATTGAAAGTTGGTTGGCGAATCGACGCGAATCGAGAAGGGCAGCTTCCACGACCCCGCGGTGAGATCCTGAATCGCAGCCAGCGTTTGGTTAGTGAATACTTCACCATCTTGCGGTGTGACCACAAACAACACATTGTCGTTCTTGGTGTAAACATTCTGCAGTTCTTCGAATGCCATCAGCTGCGGATTGTCTGAGCCGAAAAACACCCGGTAATCGTTAGTGAACTCGAGGTTCTGTACGCCGGCTCCTGTTGCAGCGACCAGCACGATACTTGCCAGCAGCACCGGCCAGCGCCAGCGGACTACCCATTCACCATAGACCACTAACCATGCATCCATTTTTTTTGCCAATTCATTCATCGTTGTTTCCTTCCAAAATATTCATTTTTAAGTAAGTGCATACTGGTCGGTATGTATAAAGTCAAAAAAAAATGCTTAAAAACAAAGCCTTAGGCGCGAAGTGTCTCGACGAAATCGATCATGGACTGCATGCAGTTAATGAAAACTTTGTTGTCCTGAGCACACTTGGCCAGGCTGGCGCTGCCTTCAAAACCGGCTACCAATAATGTGGCCACCTGCGAAGGATCAATATCATTACGTACCTGGCCGGTCCGCAGACCACGCTGCATGGCGTCCTCGATCACGCGTATCCATTTAGACTGTATAGAGGCCAAACGTACGCGGAATCCTTCGTCTATCCCGGCCATTTCCTGTACCAGGTTGTTTACCGGGCAGCCGTTACGCAGCATTTCCGGCTCGTTCATGTTGCGGTGCTGGTCCAGCAACTCGACCATGGCGTCGATAGGGTTACGACTCTCGTCGCGCAGCACGGCCCACATTTCTATGGCCCTAGGCAGGATGATTTCATCCACCACTGCGTAGCCCAGCGCCTGCTTGTTGGGAAAGTGGTGGTATAACGCACCCTTAGTAACACCGGTCTTGGCCAGGATGTGGTCCAGGCTGGCCGAGCGGAAACCTTGGGCATGCATTTCCTCGAAAGCCGCATTCAGCAACGCCTGGCGGGTGGCATCGGGATCTCGCTTGACGTGAACGGCTGAGTGCAGTTTGGTGGCCGTGTTAGACATACCGACTAGTATGTATGTTTTTGAACAAATGTCAATACTTGCGAGCATTTTTATTCCTGACTGGCACCTTAGCCCTGCCCGAAATTCTTAGACCTAACCGGAAATTGCCTTTTCCGGTATGAGCAATATCGATATCAGCCCACATCCCGCCCGGTGATAACATCACTCCAACTCGGTGCAGCGGTTTTTTCCATTTCACCACGTTTCAATTTACCAATGTATTCCTTGTACGCTGCCATGGCCTTGTGCCCAAAGAACAGCATGATTGGCAGGTTGGCCCATAACATGACGCCGGCACCAATGGATGAGAAATTGTCCAGGTCTTCGGGTGTGCGAATAAAGCCCAGCGTGGAGACGAATACAAGAAAGCAGAACACGAACTTGTATGGCACCACAGATTTATTGCCGAGCATGAACACCATGCCCTGCTCGCCGTAATAACTCCAAGAAATCATGGTGGAAATGGCAAACAACCATGCAGCCATAGTCACCAGCCACTTGCCGAGTCCAGGCAGGGCTGAATCGAAAGAACGCGCAGTCAATGTTGCACCATTGTAATTGACGAATACGCCAAGATCGGTCATGCGCGGTTGTTCCATGGTCGAAATGTTGTCCCACTCGATGACGAAGTCGCCGGTGGCTTCTTGATGCACGACTACTCCATTGATTCGATGCAAATTGTTGCCGGAATCCTTGTTGCGTTCCGCGGCAATCACCATAAATACCGGATCACCGTCTACCCAACCTTCAGCTCGGCCACGTGGTACCAGCGTTGTCTCCATGGACCAGGTGCCGAGGTTTTCGACTGGTACAACAGTTGGTGCAACTTCGTAAAACGCATCAGGACTACGGTTCCAGACACCGCTTGAAAGTATGACCAGCGCTGTAAAGGTGCAGACAACAATGGTGTCGATGAACGGTTCCAGTCCACCCACCACGCCTTCGCGCACGGGTTCATCGGTTTTTGCGGCGGAGTGCGCAATGGGTGAGGATCCCGCACCGGCTTCTGAAGAAAACAGCGCCCGTTTCATGCCCATGTACATGGCGTACCCCATGGTGCCACCAATGAATGCGCCGGTGGCTTCATGCGGGTTAAACGCGTGCACAAAAATCAATTTAATCATTCCAGGGATGACTGCGTAATTTACCACCAGCACGTAGGCACCACCGAGCAGGTATAGCACCACCATGAACGGCACCAAGCGACCCGCCACGGCACCAATACGCTTGATGCCACCGATGATTACTGCTCCAACCAGTAAGGCGAGAATCACTCCCGTGATCCAACCCGGCACGGCAAAATAACTTTGCGTAATGTCAGCCACGTTCCAGGCCTGGAACATGCCACCACCGAGCAGGGTGTAGGTCAGCAAGGTGAAACAGAAAATAATACCGATAAGTTTTCCGAACCAGGTCAGGTTCGGATTTTTCTCGCGCACCGCTTTGTACACCACCCACATCGGGCCGCCATGCGGGTTATTCGGGTCGTCGGTGTTGCGGTAAAGCATGGACAAAGTAACTTCGGTCAGCTTGATGGCCATACCGAGAATGCCGACCACCCACATCCAGAACACCGCACCCGGTCCACCCAGCGCTACAGCTAATGCCACACCACCAATATTACCCAGGCCGACCGTTGCCGACAGTGCTGCGGACATCGCCTGGAAATGATTAATTGCGCCGGGATCTGACTTGTCGTCGTACACACCGCGCAACACTTGCGAACCGTGTGTGATTGCACGGTATTGGCAAAAGCCGCTCCAGATTGTGAACAGCACACCGGTGCCGAGCAGGGTAAACAGGACCCAGTCCGCGTACAAGAAACTGCTCGCGGCGGAAATGAAGGAACGGAAAGTTTCAATGGTCATTGGTTCTCTCTTTGTTTATAACCTGCGGGTTATTTTTCCAGTATCGCCGTGACACCCATGCCACCGGCAGTACATACCGAGATCAGTCCCCGACCCGATCCCTTTTCATTCAGTATTTTTGCTAGGGTCGCAACAATGCGCGCACCGGTAGCCGCAAACGGGTGACCCAGTGCGACGCTACCGCCTTTAACATTCAGCTTGTTGCGGTCTATTGAACCCAAACTGGCATTGAGGCCCAAGCGGTTGCGACAAAATTCCTCGTCTTCCCAGGCTTTCAAGGTACACAGAGTTTGCGCGGCGAATGCTTCGTGGATTTCGTAAAAATCGAAATCCTGCAAACTTAATCCTGCGTCGCTGAGCATTTCCGGCACCGCGTAAGCCGGCGCCATCAGCAGACCTTCCTGTTTTTCTACGTAATCTACCGCGGCCACTTTTGCGTACGTCAGGTAAGCAAGAACCGGCCAGCCACGTTGTTGTGCATAATCATCTGAACATAAGAGAACACACCCAGCTCCATCCGTTAATGGTGTCGAATTGCCGGCGGTGAGCGTGCCAATCTCACGGTCGAACACTGGTTTCAAGCTGGCAAGCTTTTCCAGACTCGAATCCTTGCGCACATTGTTGTCGTAGGCGAGTTCGTTGAATGGCAGGACCAAATCACTGAAAAATCCTTCTTCCCAGGCGGCCGCGGCATTCTGGTGACTATTGAGCGCAAGCTGATCCTGATCTTCGCGCGCTATCTGCCACTCTTTGGCCATGCGTTCACAATGCTGACCCATTGACATACCGGTACGCGGTTCGACCACGCCGGGTAACGACGGTTTCAGATGTCGAAATCGGAATTGACCCAGAGTTTTCAGTTTTGCTCCCAGGGATCGCGCGCGCGACATACGTAACAGCATTTTTCTCAGCCCGTCGCGGTACACGATGGGCACATCGGAAATAGTATCCGCGCCGCCACCGATACCGACATCGATCTGGCCCAGCGCAATTTTGTTGCCAATCAAAATGCAGGCTTCCAGGCTGGTGCCACAGGCGCGGGCAAGATCGAACGCCGGCGTTTCCGCGGCCAGCCCGGATCCCAGCACCGTTTCACGCGCCAGATTCCAGTCGCGGGAATGTTTAATAAGGGCACCGAGGGACACGTCGCCCAGCTTTGCACCCTTGAGGTCAAACCGTTCCACCAAGCCGCGCATCGCGGCCGTGGCCATATCCTGGTTGGAACACTCCGCGTAGGCAGTGTGTGCTCGTGCAAAGGGGATGCGCAGTCCGCCGACTATGGCGACACGACGGGGTTGAACTTGGCTCATGTGTTCCTCCGGAAACCTTTGTCGTGATAAACACCGGAATGCTTGCCGCGTTTTGGAAAATCCAGTGAAGGCGGCTATGCTACCGGCCCTCGCGGGGGACCGCAAAACTATCCAGTCGGGGCAGCAGCAATATGTCCGTTAACACCCACACTTCGCACCGCGTAATTGCCGGGACTTACGCGTTGCTGTCGTTGGCGGGACCCATGATTTATCACAATCTGGTCTACCTGGGCATGCGCTTCGTCGATGTAGTCATGGCGGGCCAGCTCGGCCCCCAGGACCTGGCCGCCGTCTCGGTTGGGGGCGATTTCTGGGTACCCGTCTCGTTGATGATTATTGGTATTTTGTTGTCGGTGCCTCCAACCGTTTCGCAGCTGTTTGGCGCCGGCCGGCACGCTGAGATCGGACACTACGTGCGGCAGGCGGCGTGGCTGGCGCTCGGCGCCGCACTCCTCGGCTTGCTGGTCATGCTCAACACAGCGACATTGATGCATTGGATAGGCATCAAGCCAGAAATTATTCCCAAGGCAGCGGGGTACGCGCGTGCCATTGCCTGGGGTCTGCCGGCGCTGTCATTGTATTTGCTGTTGCGTTACACCAGTGAGGCGGTGTCCCACAGCAGGCCGTTGCTCTTCATCGCCAGCTTGGGATTCGTGGTCAACATTATCGGCAATTACGTATTGATGTTCGGCAAACTGGGCTTTCCCGCCTTGGGTGCCGTGGGCTGTGGTTATGCCACGGCGCTGGTCCTGTGGGCACAATTTCTGGCCATGCTGACTTACGTATATCGTCGCAGCCTGTACCGTCCAATGCAGATTTTTTCCTGTTTCGAGTGGCCCCAACTTGACACGTCGCGCGCGTTATTAGCGGTCGGCCTTCCTATCGCCATCAGCATGATCATGGAGGGCTCCATGTTTTCTGCAGCCGGCTTGATGATGGGCAGGCTGGGTACGGTGATTGTTGCCGGGCACCAGATTGCCCTGAACTGGGCAGCGCTGATGTTCATGGTGCCACTGGGTTTGGCGGCGGCCACCACGGTGCGCGTCGGTCAGGCACTGGGTCGATCGGATCCGTTGACAGCCCAGCTGGCCGGTTGGACGGGGATCGGCGCCTCGCTGGGGTTCATGACGTTTTCCGCCATAGTGATGCTGCTGTTGAAAGAAGAAATTGTTGGCATTTACACGAACGATATCGCGGTCACCGCGGTGGCCATTCAGTTGTTGTTCATGGCGGCGTTATTCCAGATTTTTGATGGTTTGCAGGTGAGCGCTGCAGGGGCTTTGCGTGGTTTCAAGGACACGAAAATTCCCATGGTGATCACAATTATCGCGTTTTGGGTGGTAGGATTCCCCTCCGCTTGGTACCTAGGGGTTTACCTGGAACTGGGACCCCAGGCCATCTGGGTGGGATATGTCTCCGGCCTTGCGCTGGCGGCAATACTGCTGGTTCACCGTTTTCATCGCCTCACGAAGAAAAAGGACCCCGCAGTCGCCTGAGGCAAATCGCCCGGGTATGAGGGGTCGAGTCTCGACCACAAGTCACGATTTTTGTATTAGGGAGAATTGCAATGAAGAAGTTGATCTGGAGCCTGTTTCCGGCCTTGTTCCTGCTTGCCGCGTGCAGCATGGAAGAACCAGCGGATAGCGGTGAGAGCCAAGCTGATAAAGCGACGGCTGCGTCGGAAGCACTGGCTACGCTGGTGGATGAATACTTTGAACGTGAGCTGGAATTAAACCCGCTGAATGCGACTTTCATCGGTGATTACCGCTTCGACGATCACCTCGCGAATTTTTACGGTCCCGAGCACATTGCTGCCACGCTGGCGTTGAACGAAAAATACCTGGCTGAGTTGAATGACGTAGATACCGGCCTACTGGAAGGGCAGGACCTGCTGACCTATGAAGTGTTCAAGCTAGATCGTAAAATTGCCATCGAGAGCGACCAATACCCAGGTCACCTGCAACCGCTGAGCCAGTTTTTCAGCATGCCGAACTTTATGGTGCAGCTTGGCTCCGGTGCCAGCGCGCATCAGTTCAAGACGGTTAAGAATTACGATGATTTTCTCGGGCGCATTGATGACTTCCTGGTGCTTGTTGATCAGATGATTATCAATATGCGCGAAGGCATTGAAAAAGGCGTAGTGCGGCCGACCATCCTGATGGAAAAAACCCTGCCGCAACTCGCCTCGCAGATTCATGACAGCGCGGAAGATAGTGCATTCTGGCAACCGCTCGCCAACATACCCGAAGATTTCAGTGCTGAAGATCAGGAACGACTGACCGAAGCGTATCGCGTGGCGATCACCGAAAAAATTGTACCCGCATACCAGCGCCTGCAGGATTTCGTGCACGATGAATACATGCCAGCGACACGCGACACACACGGCATGGCAGGACTTCCGGGGGGCGAGGAGTGGTACGCGTTCCTGGTCAAGAACACCACGACTACGAACCTGACGCCGGAAGAAATCCACCAGATTGGCCTGGATGAAGTCGCACGTATTCATGGTGAAATGCAGGCCGTGATGGATGAAGTCGAGTTCGAAGGGGATCTCAAGGCATTTTTTGAATTCTTGAACACCGACGACCAGTTCTATTACGACGAACCGGAAAATTTGATCCAGGGTTATCGCGATATGTCTGATCAAGTTTCGGAATTGTCCAAGAAACTGTTCAGCGTGTTCCCGAAAGCCGCTTTCGAAGTGCGTCGCGTGGAAGCGTTCCGTGAAAAGTCAGCAAGTGGTGGCAGTTATTCCACAGGCACACCGGATGGTTCACGGCCAGGCGTATTCTATGCCAACGCCTATGACATCAAGTCGCGCCCGAAGTGGTCCATGGAATCGTTGTTTTTGCACGAGGCGATTCCCGGACACCACTTTCAGCTTTCCATTCAGCAGGAAGTCGAGTCTTTACCGCGATTTCGTCGCTTCGGTGGTTACACCGCTTTCATTGAAGGCTGGGCGTTGTATGCCGAATCACTGGGCAAGGAGATGGGCGTTTACGCCGACCCATACCAGTATTTTGGTGCCTTGAACGCTGAACTATGGCGCGCCATCCGGTTGGTGGTCGATACCGGTCTGCATACCAAAGACTGGACCCGTGAAGACGTGCTCGATTACATGTACGAAAATTCGGCCGTCAAAGAAGCCCGTGCGGTCAGCGAGGCGGAACGTTACATGGCGATTCCATCCCAGGCGCTGGCCTACAAAATTGGTCAGTTAAAGATTCGCGAACTGCGCAGCCGGGCCGAGGAAACCTTAGGCGACAAGTTCGACATTAAGGAATTCCATCGCGAGGTGCTGATCGACGGCGCCCTGCCTTTGGTTACCCTGGAACGGAAAATTGATCGCTGGATTGAATCTCAGTTGTAAGTGCAGATGACGGCGGGGCGCATGCGCCCCGCCGTCCTTTCTGCAGTGCGGAACCCCTTGCACGGGTGGCTGTCTTAAACCCATTCGCCAGGGAAGCCGTCCAATATCCCGAGTAAAACCGCTTGTTAACCAATGATTCACGGGGAGAAGAACATGAAGAAGTTATTGGCCAGCCTGTTACCCGCCTTGTTTCTGCTGGCTGCCTGCAGCAGCGGCGACAACTCAGCACAACAACAGGCCACGGCGCTCAGCCGTATTGAACTCAAGCAACTGGAAGTCGAAAAACTGCACAAGATTTTTGACGACTACTGGGAAAAACAGATGGAGCTGTCCCCCATCTTTGCCACCTTTATTGGCGACAATCGTTACAACGATCGCTTGGCCAACAGCATAGGGCCGGAAGCAATCGCCGAAAACGAACGCGTGGAGCGCGAGTACCTCGCAAAAATCAACGCTATCGACCCGACATTGCTGGAAGGCCAGGACCGACTGAGTTACGACATGTTCGTCTACAATCGCGAGCAGGCTATTGAGGGACTGGATTTCCCCGGCGAGCTGCTGCCGATCAGCCAGTTCTTCTCTATGCCAAACTTTGTAGCATCTCTGGGGTCGGGCAAGAGCCTGCATCCATTCAAGACCGTCAAGGATTATCAGGATTGGTTATCGCGCATTGATGGTTTCGTGGTGTGGATGGACCAGTCCATTACCAATATGAAACGCGGTGTGGAAGAAAGCGTGGTACAGCCGCGCATTCTCATGGATAAAGCCCTGCCGCAATTGGCCGCGCACGTTATCGACGACCCGGAACAAAGTGTGTTCTGGGGTCCGATCAGCAATTTCCCGGAAGAATTTTCCGACGAGGACAAAACGCGCTTGACCGAAGCGTACCGAACGGCGATCACTGAACAAATCGTGCCGGCTTACCAGCGCGTACACGATTACATTGCCCAGGAATACTTGCCAGAAACGCGTGAAACGGTCGGCATGAACGGCCTGCCCAACGGCGCGGCATGGTATGCCTACAACGCGAAGCAAATTACGACCACAGATTTATCGCCGGCAGACATTCATGCTATCGGCAAGACTGAGGTCGCGCGCATTCACGACGAAATGCTTGGTGTTATGAAAGAAGTCGGTTTCGAAGGCGACCTCAAGGCGTTTTTTGAGTTCATGAATACCGATCCGCAGTTCTACTACGAAGACAAGGAAGAATTGCTGACTGGTTATCGTGAACTGAAGGACAGGGTAAACGCCCTGACACCGAAGCTGTTCAACATGATGCCCAAAGCGGATTACGAAGTTGTCGCGGTTGAACCATTTCGTGAACAGTCTGCTGCCGGCGCGTTCTATATGGGCGCATCACCGGACGGGTCACGGCCGGGACGTTTTTACGTAAACACTTATGAAATGTCCTCGCGGCCGATCTGGGCCATGGAGTCTTTGTCCTTGCACGAGGCGGCACCGGGTCACCATTTCCAGGGTTCGCTGACACTGGAATTGACGGATCTGCCGAAGTTCCGCCAGTTCGGTGGTTTCACCGCTTACTCGGAAGGCTGGGGTCTTTACGCGGAGTCACTGGGCAAAGAACTGGGCGTTTACACGGATCCCTACCAGTACTTTGGCGCACTGAACGCGGAGTTATGGCGTGCCATCCGGCTGGTGGTTGATACTGGTCTGCATTACCACGGCTGGTCACGCGACGACGTGCTGAATTACATGTACGAAAATTCCGCGGTCAAGGAAGTGCGCGCTGTGGCCGAAGCCGAACGCTACATGGCTATTCCCGGCCAGGCGCTGGGTTATAAGATCGGCCAGCTCAAGATTCAGGAATTGCGCAAACGCGCCGCGGACGCGTTGGGCGAGAACTTCGACGTGGGCGAATTCCATGACCAGGTTTTGCTGGATGGCGAATTGCCGCTGGATACCCTGGAAAAGAAAATCGATCGCTGGATTGCGTCGAAATAGTCATTGAGAAATGTAGTAAGTTGAAAGGACAAAGTGATTACGGGCGGCGATTGCCGCCCGTTTCTTTAAGGAGTCAATCATGCAAATCAGAAATTTCATTTATATAGGTATTGCCATCTTTTTGTCGGCCTGTGCCATGCAACCGAAACATACATCGTTTGGTGATTTGGTTAAGGCCGAGGAAGCGAAACTTAACGAGTTGGTCGAAGCGTACTTTGACGAGCAGCTTGTTCTTTCACCGTTGTCAGCAACATTTCTTGGCGACAACCGATTCAATGATCGACTCGCGATAAGTATCAGCCCGGAATACCAGGCGGAATTCAAAGCGCTGGAAGAAAAATATCTAGCGAGGGTCAGCAAACTGGATGAGGGCCTGATGACTGGCCAGGCGCGGCTCACCTATGACGTATTCATTTACAACCGCGAGATATCGCT
>JAZFYH010000174.1:0-5136 GCA_036443475.1 Gammaproteobacteria bacterium
CGCTCATCTGCGTGGACGAATACAAGCTGCTAAGAGAAATCGAGAAGCTGCTGGGGTACGACATCCCGCAAGTGGTTATCGCCGGCTATGAACCCGATCGCAACGCGAAACCCGAACCTATTGTTAAGCGACGTGGTTCGCGTTCAAGCGCCGCAAAACCGAAACGCGCACGCACAGAACAACCTCGGCGTCGCAAACATGCGGGCAGGAGGAAACACAGCCAAGGCAAGCGAGCTCAAAGCCGGTAGGCCGTAAAGGTAAGCCGCTTTGAAGCTGATTGCCAAAATGAGCGGATGGAAAAATTTGAAATCTTCGCCGCGCGGCTGAGATAATCCCTTTCCATGGGGCGGAAGAAACAGGTTTAAGCGTGGAGAATTATAAAAATCTGTTCACGCAGTATTGCCAGGCATTTAACGCGCAGGATACCGATCGCATTGCGGAACTGTACGTGTTCCCGTTCGAACTCGTCTCGGAAGGCAAGCGCTACGAATTTGCGACCCGGGAAGTGTTTCTGGACAACCTGTACAAACGGCTGGGCATCTATCGCGATATGGGTGTGAACAGCATACTGTTTCGCCTTGTTGAAGAAGAAACGGATAACAAGTCCGCCATGATCCACTGGACCATGCTGAACGCCGAGAATCGCATAATCATCGATTTCAACACGCGCTACCACTTTGCCAAGGGACAGCTACGGATCAACTGTGTCGAGGTGTACGATGAGCCGGAGAAGCTCAGGAAACTGTTAGCGTAGAGGAAGTAAGCGGACACTAAAAACAGTACAAAGCCTGGTCACCTCCTCTCCCCAGAACCGCACAATTTTTGTTACTACCTGATTCCGCATAACTTGATACACCCGGCCTCTCAGGTATGCTTAGCGCATGACTACGAAACCTTACGTGCTTGCTTGCTGTGCACTTTTGCTCGCCGCCTGCGGCGGCGGGGGCGATTCCGGACCGTCCAATGCGGAAATCCAGGCGCAAATTGCGAAAGAAGCCAACGATTTCTGCGAAGGCAAAACCTTCATCAAGCCCGATGACTCACCCTACGTGCTGCCCTGGTCTCCCGGTGCGACTTACAAAATGTCTCAGGGTAATTGCAGCCCCGGCCTGGGCGGGCACAAAGATCGATTTGCCTATGACTTCGATCTCAACATGGGCGACCCGGTTTACGCGTCATTGGGCGGTACGGTTGATGTCGTTATTGGTACGTTTTCCGATAACGACCACATTGAAGGGCACGAAAATCGCGTCAACATTCTGCACGATAACGGCACACTGATGTGGTATGTGCACTTGATGCAGGGCAGCACGGTAGTCACCAAAGGGCAGCGCGTGGAACGGGGCGACTTACTAGGACTGACCGGCAACTCGGGGAACTCTTCTTTTCCGCATCTGCACGTGCAACTGTTTCGAGACAACATGGATTTTTCACCCAACCGAACCCGCCCAATTTCCTATAACAATGTTGACGGTCTGACACGACCAAGCGGCGAGCTCATTGAAGGCCAATTGTATACAGCGAAACCGTTTTCAGTTTTCGACGAATAAATCTGGCCGTAAAGAAGAAGATTAAAAAATAACATTGCTGCAGTGCCTTATGTCAGTGTTGTGTAAACTTTGATGCGCCCTGTTTGTAAAAGATTTGATACAACGTGTAACTCAATTAAGCTTACTGCATGTCTACGAAGTCCTACGTGCTTGCGTGCATCGCGTTGCTCGTCGTCGCTTGCGGCGGCAGCGATTCCGGGCCGTCTAATGCGGAAATCCAGGCGCAGATTGCGAAAGAAGCCAATGATTTCTGCGAAGGCAAAACCTTTCGTAAACCGGAAGAATCGCCTTACGTCCTACCCTGGTTACCGGGCGCAACGTATAAAATGTTTCAAGGCAACTGCAGCAACCTTGGGGGACACAAAGACCGCTTCGCTTACGATTTTGACCTGAACATGGGTGACCCGGTATTCGCGTCATTAAGCGGCACGGTCGACGTGGTCATTGATACGTTTTCCGATAACGATCACATCGAAGGACACGAAAACCGCGTCAACATTCTGCACGATAACGGCAGGCTGATGTGGTACGTGCACTTGATGCAGGGTAGCGCGGTGGTGATCAAGGGCCAGCGCGTGCAACGGGGCGATATGCTCGGCCTGGCCGGCAATTCCGGCAACTCGGCCAGCCCACACCTGCACGTGCAACTGTTTCGCGACAACACGGATTTTTCGCCCAACCGGACCCTGCCTATTTCCTACAACAATGTTGACGGTCTGACACGCCCCAGTGGCGAACTCATCGAAGGACAGTCGTATACCGCCAAACCCTTTGCTGTGTTCGACGAATAACCTCCTCAACCCAACGCACTCATAGTAGGTACAAAATCCTGAACTGGGAGACTCTTCCAGCTAGACTCTGTACGTCGCTAATAGAGGGGTATTAGCAATGTCGGATATCACCACACCACGTATCAGCACCACGCGGGATGAAATTGACTGGCTGGTCAGCGCCATGCACCGCCGTGCGCCATTGGATGCGGCGGAACTGTTGGCCGAGCATACGGACGACCGGATCGTCGAGGTTCTGAAAAACCTGGAACCAACTTTTGCGTTAAAAGTGCTTGCCCGCCTACCGCGCTGGAAACGCATCGATATCATGCCGAAACTGCCGAAGAAACAACTTGCCCAATGGGAAACCAACCTGACCTACAACGAAGATTGCGTAGGCAGGTTGATGACACCACCCATAGCTGTGTTTCCCTCGGGCACGCTGGTCGCCGATGCAAAAGAAACGTTGCGCGAATTGGCGCAGAAGAAACACTTCACTTACGCCTATTGCTGCAACGATGACTGGCAATTGATTGGCGTCGTGGTCATGCGCGACTTGATGTTTGCGGCAGACGACTCGAGGTTGGATGAAATCATGGTTGCCGACCCCTTCGCCTTCACCCCGGAAACCACGGTCGAGAAAGCCATGCGTGAGGTACTGGAACGGCACTACCCCGTTTACCCGGTTTGCAAGAAGAACGGCAAACTCGTCGGCCTGGTACGAGGCTACGCATTGTTCAGCGAACACAATGAAGCGCTGACCGCCACACCCGGCAAAATGTTTGGTGTGCAACACGAAGAACACCTGACCACGCCTTGGATGCGCTCACTGAAATTCCGACATCCTTGGTTGCAGATCAACCTGGTTACCGCGTTCCTGGCGGCCATTGTGGTGGGTATGTTCGAGGACACGATCGCCCAGGTGGTAATGCTTGCTGCGGTGTTGCCGGTGCTTGCCGGGCAATCTGGTAACACCGGGTGCCAGGCGTTGGCCGTTACCTTGCGAGGTATGGCGATGGATCAGTTCAAACCTGGCATGGGCCGCTCGTTGTTGTTGAAAGAAGCCTGGCTGGGAACGTTGAACGGTCTGCTTGTCGGCATCACCGCCGCTGGCGCCATTTATCTCGTTGCCTCCACTCGCCAGGACCCTCATGCCTTGTTGCTGGCCACTGTCATCCTGATCGCGATGATCGGCAGCTGCATTATCAGTGGCGTGACGGGTGTGTTGGTGCCGCTGACCTTGAGCCGCGTCGGGGCCGACCCGGCAACAGCTTCCAACATATTCCTGACCACGGCGACAGATATAGTCAGCATAGGATTATTGCTCGGTCTTGCAACACTGATGATCAATTAGCCACAAAAAAACCGCACTAGTTGAGTGCGGTTTTTAATTAGCGGCTTTTTAGTGCCACGAACACTGGCCTTTTCCGCCACCGGCCCAATACAGGAACGCCTGCATTTCATCGTTCCAACCGCGCCGGGGACCAAATACCGTTACGCCGCTGCGACCGTCCCTACTTCCTTTAATATCTACAACAAACATCACGCGGCTTTTGCCCTTGGCATATTTAGCGGCTGCGTCCGCACCACGACCGCGCCAGATACTTACTGTCGCACTGTAATTTTTATCGTCGCGATTAAAATGTGGAAAAAACGTCGTGGTGGAAAAATTGGAACCGGAACCCGGGCGCGAGCCTTTAACCGGCCCGCCACCATAACAGGCCAAAACCTCGCGCTGGATATCTATCATGACGTCGGCATACAAGCGCCGATAATTCTCACTGATTGACTTTGACCAGAATCCACGTTGCGCCTGGTTGCGCAGATCACTGGCTTCCTTGTGCGTCTTGGCACACGCAGTAGTCATTATGAGCAGTAAAAGAAGCGTAAGTGGTTTCACTTGTCTGTCCTTAGTTATACCCGGGGCAATTGTGCCACGGACACAGCGTACCGACTAGGTATTCGAAAATCTGTTCACTTGAACCTAAGCCAGGAAGTCGTCAATTGGCTCACTCCCGAACCAGAACATACATTTCAACCTCGATGTCCGGGTGGCGGGGTTCCAGCTCGTGGGCATTACGCCGGCCTTCATGGTGCATGCCCAATTTCTCCATGACCCGGATGGACGCCAGATTTGGCGGGTCGACAATCGCCACCAGGCGCGAAAGCCCCACAGTGTTGAATGCATGCTCGACCATGGCCCGCGCTGCCTCGGTGGCGTAACCCCTGCCCCAATATGCTTTCCATACCCACCACGCAAGTTCGGTTTCACCCGTGCTGCCCAAAGGCTGTAGGCCGGCCAACCCAATAACCTGATCGTCATTGCGATGGGTCATTGCGCCGATGCAGTAGCCATGACTATCGAGGTGCCGCTGCTGGCGTTGCAAGAATTCATCCACATCGCTGGCCGTCCAGGATTTACCGTGACTGACGTAGCGCATCATTTCCGAGTCGCTGGTCATACGTTCCAGCTCGGGACGATCCGTCTCGCGCCAGGCGCGTACGAGCAGGCGTGAGGATTCAACTCTGAAAGGGTTCATGGCATAGCGACCAATTTTGCCCGAATGGCACGCACGGCATGGGTAACGTGGGTTTCGTCAGCAACACTAGCCAGTGGCAGGTTGCTGCGCATCCAGTGCATGAATTCCAGCCCGTTAATTGTGTTGTCAGTACGTCCGCAGTTCAAGTCTGTGTTCCGGCACCAAAAATCAACGGCTTACGTGATTCGCGTGTGAGCCGTTTTTTTTGTAGACACTATGTAGACAATTCGTTTGTAAACATCCCACCCTTGAATATTCACGCATGAGATGAAAACA
>JAZFYH010000175.1:0-6568 GCA_036443475.1 Gammaproteobacteria bacterium
ATGTTCTGATGGGGTAAGAATAAGTGATGGCACACATCTCGCGGAATGTGTTGAACTATTTGCTGAATGTGAGCAAATCGTCGGAATCGGTGTGAACTGTACAGCGCCGCGATATATTTCTTCATTAATTAATCAAGCACGCGAAGGGGCTCCTGCCAAACCAGTAGTAATCTATCCGAACTCTGGAGAAATCTATGATGAGAATCAAAAAAGTTGGAGCGGTTCTTCAGACGTAATAAATTTTGGGACAGCGGCAATTGAATGGTTCAATTTGGGTGCGCGGCTGCTTGGGGGATGCTGTAGAACGAACCCGAGCCAGATCGCAGATATGAGAAGCGCACTATTAAGCCTGCAGAAAAATAAGGTAAAAACAATCTAGCCAGCAGCTTCGAGGGACGCGAGGGCTCCAAATAAAATGGCGTGAGCACCCATTTCAATAAACCTGTGGCAGCGCAATGATACAGTGCGCTAACTTGATACTAACTCCAATTACCCGCAAATAGATGAGGAAACCAAATGTCCTATGAGATGCTAGTTGGTTTAAATGTACTTGATGACGAGAAATATCAGAAGTACCGAAATGCAATGAAACCAATCTTGTCCACTTATGGTGGTGATTTTAGTTACGATTTCAAAGTATCAGAGGTGCTGTTGTCGGAGACTGACGCTGAAATAAATCGTGTTTTCACCATAAATTTTCCAAGTATTGAAAAGAAGGGGGCGTTCTTTACGGATTCCGAATACGTAAAGGTAAAAGAAAAATATTTTGAAAAATCTGTGGGAAGCACTACCGTCATCGCGAGTTATGAAAAAAACCTTTAACAGAAATATCCAGACACTCTCTACAGGACATGACCTCAAAACCCTTCGCTTATGTGCGCAACTACATGATGACTAGACCTTCTGACGATAAACATCGCGTCCAAAAATATTTATTCGCGGCATTCCGAAATATTCTATGATTTCATATATGCATGACTGACTCTGCACAACATACAGAAATAATCCAAACTACTTGCTGCATTACCGGCGGCGGACCAGCAGGCATGATGCTGGGTTATCTACTCGCGCGCGCCGGCATTGACGTTGTAGTGCTGGAAAAACATCCGGATTTCCTACGCGATTTCCGCGGCGACACCGTTCATCCCTCCACGCTGGAGGTCATGCACGAACTGGGAATATTGGATGAATTTCTTGAGTTGCCGCACCAGAAAGTCACGGAAATGGTCGCTTTCATTGGCGATCAAAAAATAACACCGATAGATCTTTCGCATTTGCCGACGCAATGTAAATTCATCGCCTTCATGCCGCAATGGGATTTCTTGAATTTTGTTGCCCAACAGGGGCAGCGTTACCCAACCTTTAAGCTGCTTATGCAAACCCAAGTCACAGATCTCTTATATTCGGGCGACCAAGTTACTGGTGTAAAAGCAGAAAACGAAGAAGGCGTGTTAGAAATCCAGGCGAAGTTGGTTGTTGCAGCAGACGGTCGAGCTTCCGTGCTGCGCGACAAAGCCGGATTAGAAGTCATGGATCTGGGCGCGCCTATGGACGCATTGTGGATGTCCATATCACGCCTGGATACAGATCCGCAGGAAACCATGGGTCGCTTGAACGCCGGGCGCATGATGGTCATGTTAAATCGCGGAACCTATTGGCAATGTGCATACATCATTCCCAAGGGCGGTTTCGAGAAATTGCGCGAACAAGGTATAGAGTCGCTGCATGCAGACATGACCAAGCTCGCACCGTTTCTAAGGAGCCGGGTGAAAGAATTATCCGATTGGGATGACTTAAATTTGTTGGTAGTCAAAGTTGATCGATTACGTCAATGGTATCGGCCCGGACTTTTGTGCATTGGCGACGCGGCGCACGCCATGTCGCCCGTTGGTGGCATAGGAATTAATCTTGCCATCAAGGACTCAGTAGCGGCTGCGAATATTCTTGCGCAACCTCTGGTAGAAGGGACGTTGACGCTAAATCATTTGAAACAAGTTCAAAAGCGCCGTCTATTTCCAACGCGTGTCACGCAGCGGTTTCAGGTATTCGCTCAGAAAAACATCATTGGCAAGGTGCTTGCCGATGACAGCGGTAAGCCAACTAAACCGCCCTTGTCAATGCGAATCCTAAACCGCTTCCCCTATTTACGACGCTTTCCGGCTCGCTTTTTGGGCACGGGTTTTCGCCTGGAACATGTGAACGATTACATCCTGAAACGGCCAAAATAAGGAGGGATGATTATGTCGGCCGAGCTGACAATGTTACCGCTAGCTGTATGCTCGGTATTATTCGCGTCAGCTGAAATATCATTGCTTGACCAAAGGTCTATGCTTGGTATTCCGAGTGAGTGAGAGATTCCAATGCAACGTTTCGCACGTAACAGTTTAATTCTGGGTGCGATCGCCCTTGGCACCATGGTATTGGCCTGGTCGTACTTGGGTAATGCGCCATTAATAGTGCAGGCTTCGATGCAATCATTGCGCGGCAAAGTTGCCGGTGCAGATTTTCCAACCGAACTGGACTGGATCAATACCAACGGTAAGACACTGTCACTCACCGATCTGCGCGGCAGGGTCGTGCTGTTGGACTTCTGGACCTACGGTTGCATTAATTGCATGCACATTATTCCGGACCTGAAGAGACTGGAACAAGAATTTGGCGACGCACTGGTCGTGATTGGTGTGCATTCCGCCAAATTCAAGACCGAAGGCAACACTCGACGCATTCGCTCTATCGTGCACCGTTACGAGCGCGAGCACCCAGTGGTGAATGATCGTGCCATGCAAATTTGGAATTCCTATTTCGTACGCGCCTGGCCGACGCTGGTATTGCTTGATCCGGCTGGCAACATTGTCGGCAGTGTGTCGGGCGAAGGTAACTACGAGGTATTGCGTGAAGCCATTCAGAAACTGGTCAGTGAGTTTGATGACAGCAATGAATTGAATACCACGTCGTTGGGATTCACAGCGGACTGGGCAAACTCACCGGATACGCTGTTGAGTTTTCCAGGCAAGGTGCTTGCTGATCAAGAAAACCAGCGCTTGTTCATTTCCGATACCAACCATCACCGGATTCTCATCAGCAATTTTGATGGCGAAATCCTGGAAACCATCGGCAACGGTGCAGCCGGTCTTGCCGATGGCAGTTACACGAATGCGCAATTCAAGCAACCGCAGGGCTTAAGTTTTGATGGTAAAAAATATCTATACGTTGCCGATACCGAGAATCACGCTTTACGACGTGTGAACCTTGATACGCGATCCGTGGAAACGCTGGCAGGAACCGGCAGGCAAAAGTACTTGTCGGGTGATGAATACAAGGCGTCCGGCAGCGGCATGAATTCGCCCTGGGATGTAAAAGTTGGCGGCAACAGTGTTTACATTGCCATGGCGGGCCAGCACCAGTTGTGGCGCTACGACATTGCAAACGACCGCTTGATTCGTTTTGCCGGAACCGGGCGTGAAGCATTGCTTGACGGTAACCGCCTGAATGGCGCACTCAACCAACCCAGCGGCCTGGCGCTGCATGGCACACGTTTGTACTTTGCGGATGCAGAAGCCAGCGCCATTCGTTACGCGGAAATCACGGATAACGGCCGCATGGAAACCGTTGTGGGTACCGGCCTGTTTGATTTCGGTGACCGGGACGGTCAAGGCCGGCAAGTACTGTTGCAGCATCCGTTGGGTGTGGATGTGGCAGGTGGGACACTCTATATAAGTGATACGTACAACGACAAGATCAAGCGCATTGATCCGGAAACGGCGACGGTGACGACCGTAACAGGCGGTGCCGAACTCCTGAATGAACCGGGTGGCCTGAGCGTTGTTGGCGAGCGTATCTATATTGCCGATACCAATAATCACGCCATCAAGGTCTACAACCTTAAATCGAAGACCCTAGAGACACTTAATCTCAGATTTTGACGGCTACCTTTCAACCCGCCAGCGGTTACACTAGGCAAGTACGGAGTAACCGCATGAACAAACAGGCCACCACGGAACACAAGCTTTCACTGGAACAACTGCTCGAATGGCTGGATCAGGACGGGCTGGTGACCAGTGAACGCGCCAACATGGTGCGCGGCCTGTCCGCCAAGAATACCTTTCACAACAAGCATGCGCTAAACGTCATCGCCGATCGCGGATGGCCGGACGAACAAAATCCTGGCAAAACACTAACCCTGGAACGGCTAACCGAATGGCTGGCGGCACATGTGGAATTGCCGTATTTCAAGATTGATCCATTGATACTTGAGGTGTCCAAGGTAACTAACGTGTTCTCTTACGCGTATGCACAACGGTTCAGCGTATTGCCGGTAAAAGTCACCGATCGTGAAATCACTGTGGCCACGGCGCAACCGTTCCTGCGCGAATGGGAAAACGAAATCTCTCACCTGCAGGGCAAAAAGCTGAACCGCGTGGTCGCCAATCCGGACGATATTGATCGCTACCTGGTGGAACTGTTTTCGGTTTCAAAATCCGTGTTCGGAGCGGAACGGCAAACGGAATCTGACACAGGAAAAATCCAGAGTCTTGAACAACTCATGGATCTTGGTCGTTCTGGCAAACTGGAAGCCAACGACCAACACGTAGTCAACCTGGTCGACTGGTTGCTGCAATACGCCTTTGACCAACGGGCCAGTGATATTCACATCGAACCGCGACGCGACAAGGGAAACGTGCGGTTTCGCATTGACGGCGTGATGCACGAGGTTTATCAGTTGCCGGCGTCTATCCTGGCGCCCGTGGTGAGCCGTATTAAAATCAGTGGTCGCATGGATATTGCTGAAAAGCGACGCCCGCAGGACGGACGCCTCAAAACGCGCAACTCGGAAGGACAGGAAGTGGAGCTGCGCTTGTCCACTATGCCCACTGCGCACGGTGAAAAACTGGTGATGCGCATTTTCGATCCGGAAGTCATGCAGCAGAGCTACACCCAACTCGGTTTCGACCAGCATGACGAAACCACCTGGCAATCCATGATCAGCGAACCACACGGCATCGTGCTGGTAACTGGTCCGACTGGGTCGGGCAAGACCACCACGCTTTATTCCACGCTCAAGCAACTCGCCAGGCCGGAACTGAACATCTGTACCGTAGAAGACCCGATTGAACTGGTCGAATACAGCTTCAACCAGATGCAGGTGCAATCTTCTATAGGACTGACCTTTGCGTCTGGCGTGCGTACATTATTAAGACAGGATCCGGACATCATCATGGTCGGCGAAATCCGTGACGCCGAAACCGCCGACATGGCAGTGCAGGCCGCGCTTACCGGCCACCTTGTTCTTTCAACCTTGCATACCAATGATGCACCGTCATCGGTCACGCGATTGCTGGACTTAGGGGTACAACCCTTCCTGATCCAGTCTTCCGTGCTGGGCGTGACCGCGCAACGCCTGATACGCACCTTGTGTCCGCACTGCAAGCAGAAAAGCGAAGTCGGTGATGAGGCCTGGAACCTGTTGATCAAGGGCTGGAAGGTCAAGCAGCCGGATCATGTGCACGCACCTGTTGGCTGTCTGGAATGTCGTAATACCGGTTACCGTGGTCGCACCGGCATACATGAACTCATGCGTTTCACTCCGGCACTGAAGTCCTTGATTGTGCCGGGTGTGGATGAAACCGAATTGCGCAAGCAGGCCATGAAAGACGGCATGCGTCCGTTACGCTTGCGCGGCGCACAAAAGGTCGTGGAAGGCGTAACAACCATCGAAGAGGTTATGCGCGTCGCGCCACCACCTGTCGGAGACTAGGCAATTAGAGACACCTGCCAGATGTTCGGTCACGAATGGTGATTGAGACACTAAAGTCGAATAGACCCGTCACGTTTGCAGCTCCCTGGGGCTGGTCACTCAAACTGGTCACCATTCTCATGTCGGTGATCCTGTTGGGTGTGGCGCTTACCGGCGCTAAGGTTTCTGCGGCTGAAAACCCGGTGATTTTTTTAAGTATGGTGGTTCTGCCACTCGTGTTATTGATATCAGCGATGCTTTTTGTCATTCGCGGCTACGAAATCCGTGAGCAGCATTTAGCAGTAAAGCGAATGGGCTGGGTTTGTGAAATAAACCTGTCCGAACTGGTTGCGGCATACACCGACCCGCAAGCTATGGCGCGCTCCATCCGTTTGTTTGGTAACGGCGGGTTGTTTTGCTTTGCAGGACTGTTTGTAAACAAGACCCTGGGCCGTTACCGGGTATTTGCCACTGACCCGGGCAATGCCGTGGTTCTGAAATTTTCGCGACGTACAGTCGTCGTCTCACCCGGTAATCCGGAACAATTCGTAAGCACCATTAGCAAATTCATCCGTGGCAATACATAACGATTCGACCGGAATTCATTAAACAGTCGATCCGCATTACAAATAATTACCGTCCAGACAGTTCCCTGACATCCGTCATTCTTAATTGCACGTACTTGGCAGTAAGACTCAGAGACTGCGGGTCTATTTAAATTTGTTACCTGACAACCGCTTGTCAGAAGTGGCAAGGAGTTCGGTCGTGTAACGGAATTTGTTTGTCAGCACCGCACTGCAACAACGTTTTACCGTAACGCGAATACCAAAACTT
>JAZFYH010000176.1:0-6139 GCA_036443475.1 Gammaproteobacteria bacterium
GAGCGTGCCTTGCAGCTTGGATTCACGGGTCCGCTGTTGCGCGGCTCGGGGGTGGTGTGGGACTTGCGCAAGAAACAGCCTTATGCAACCTACGCTGACGTGGATTTCGATATTCCGGTTGGTGTCAATGGCGATTGTTACGATCGCTACTTGGTGCGTGTCGAAGAATTTAGGCAATCAACCAAGATAATCTTGCAATGCGTGGCCTGGTTACGTGAAAACTCAGGTCCCGTCATGGTAGACGATCACAAGATCGTGCCACCGAAGCGAAGCGAAATGAAAGGCGACATGGAATCGCTAATTCACCATTTCAAGCTATTCACCGAAGGTCTAAATATTCCCGAAGGTGAAACCTATGCCGCTGTTGAGCACCCCAAGGGCGAATTCGGTATTTACCTTGTGTCCGACGGCGCCAACAAACCGTATCGTCTAAAGATTCGCGCCGCCGGATTCGCGCACCTGGCGGCACTGCACGAAATGTGTGTAGGCCATATGCTGGCGGACCTCGTTGCCATGATTGGTACTCAGGACATTGTTTTTGGCGAGATCGACCGGTAATGAGCGATCACGTGCAACCACTTTCCGAACACGTGCGTAGGGAGATTGACCAGAACCTGGAAAAGTTTCCGCCGGAGCAGAAACGTTCCGCCGTGCTTATTGCGTTGCACGCTGTGCAACATGAAAACAAGGGGCACCTGAATCGGGAACTGTTGGACGCTGTTGCCCGCTATCTCAGTTTGGAGCCGATCAAGGTTTACGAAGTGGCTAGTTTTTATTCCATGTTTGAGACAACGCGCTGTGGCAGAAATAGTATTTCAATCTGCACGAATATTTCCTGCATGCTACGTGGCGCAGACGATATCGTCGAATACGTCGAAAAGAAACTGGGTGTCAAGCTGGGAGAGTCCACTGACGATGGGCGGATTTATCTCAAGTGCGAGGAAGAATGTCTGGCGGCCTGTGCAGGTGGGCCAATGATGATGGTTAACCACAAGTACTATGAGAATCTCACACCCGAAAAGGTGGACGAGATTCTTGACACACTGGAGTGAATCAATGACAGAACAAGTCTGCTTCGAAACGCTCCGGTACAAAAAGCCCTGGACTTTCGAAAACTATCTCAAGCTTGGTGGCTACGACGCGTGGAAAAAACTGCTCAAGGAAAAGACGCCGCCCGAAAATGTTGTCGAAGAAATCAAAGCTTCCGGTTTGCGTGGCCGCGGTGGCGCAGGCTTCCCCACTGGTTTGAAATGGTCCTTCATGCCTCGTTCGGCACCGGTACAGAAATACGTAGTGTGCAACTCGGACGAGAGCGAGCCGGGTACCTGCAAGGATCGCGACATCCTGCGCTTCAACCCACACGCGGTTATCGAGGGCATGGCCATTGCGGCTTACGCCATGGGCTCAACCGTGGGTTACAACTACGTGCGCGGTGAATTCATGGATGAACCGGCACAACGTTGTGAGCAGGCACTCAAGGAAGCTTATGACGCCGGACTGCTGGGCAAGAATATCCAAGGCTCGGGCGTGGATGTGGATATCTACCTCTTCCTTGGTGCAGGTGCCTACATTTGCGGTGAGGAAACCGCGTTACTTGAATCGCTGGAGGGCAAAAAGGGATTGCCACGATTCAAGCCGCCGTTCCCGGCGAACTACGGGGTTTATGGCAAGCCCACAACCGTCAATAACACAGAAACCTTTGCGTCGGTGCCAAAGATCATGCGCAAGGGCAGCAAGTGGTTTGCCGATCTGGGCAAACCCAACAATGGTGGTACGAAAATTTTTTCTATGTCAGGGCACGTGAAGAATCCCGGCAACTTCGAAGTAGCGTTGGGCACGCCGTTCAAGGAGCTGCTGGAAATGGCGGGAGGCGTGTGGAAGGGCAAGAAACTGAAGGCTGTTGTGCCGGGTGGCGTATCGATGCCGGTATTACCTGCTGAAATCATGCTGCGCACGGATATGGATTTCGATGCTCTAACAGAGGCTGGATCGATGCTCGGATCGGGCGCGGTTATTGTCATGGACGAAGATACTTGCATGGTCCGTGCCGCCCAACGCATTGCGCGGTTCTTTTTTGCGGAGTCCTGCGGCCAATGTACACCCTGTCGTGAAGGTACCGGCTGGATGTACCGGGTAATTCAACGTATCGAAAACGGCAAGGGTCGAGTTGATGATCTTGACATGTTGGTTGACGTATCCAAGAAAATCGAAGGCCACACCATTTGTGCGTTTGGTGATGCAGCAGCCTGGCCGGTGCAGGGGTTTATTCGACATTTTAGGGACGAGTTTGCGTACCACATCGAACATGGGCATTGCCAAGTGGGGCCGGGCAGCAAGGACACGGGCAAGGCAGCTTGATCGCAGTGCATTACAGCGACGTAGATAGATAATGAGTAACGATCAGATAAAAATCAAAATTGACGGCAAGGAATTCGAGGCACGCAACGGTCAAATGCTGATTGAAGTTGCGGATGCCAATGGAATTTACATTCCGCGATTCTGTTACCACGAGAAGCTGTCCATAGTGGCCAATTGCCGCATGTGCCTGGTCGAAGTTGAAAAGGCGCCGAAGCCATTGCCTGCCTGCGCAACACCCGTCGCAGACGGGATGAAGGCATTGACGCGTTCGCCCAAGGCGATTGCTGCCCAGAAAGCCACCATGGAATTTCTGCTGATCAATCACCCGCTCGATTGCCCCATATGTGATCAGGGTGGTGAGTGTGAGTTGCAGGATCTTGCAATGGGTTTTGGCAGTGATGTGTCACGTTACACGGAACGCAAGCGCGTTGTTAAAGATAAGAATCTCGGTCCTCTTGTGTCTACTGACATGACACGCTGTATACATTGCACGCGTTGCATCCGGTTTGGGCAGGAAATTGCCGGCATCCAGGAACTGGGCGCAACCGGGCGCGGCGAATACATGGAAATCGGCACGTATATTGAAAACAGCGTCGACCATGAATTGTCCGGCAACATCATCGACATATGCCCGGTTGGGGCGCTCAACTCAAAACCGTTCCGTATGCATGGTCGTGGCTGGGAGATGCTGTCCACAGACAGTATTTCTCCACACGATTGCGTGGGCAGCAATCTCGCGACACACGTATTGCGTGGACAATTGATGCGGGTTGTACCGCGGCAAAACGAATCGGTTAATGAAACTTGGATTTCCGATAGAGATAGGTTTGCTTACTCGGGACTGTATACAGAAGACCGTCTCAAGAAACCAATGGTTCGCGAGGGTAACAAATGGCGAGAAGTGGATTGGGATACGGCCATTTCTACAGCCGCTCAGAAACTGAATGATGTTGCCATAGGGAAGCCTGAGAGGATCGGGGTTCTCGCTTCACCATCATCAACAGTGGAGGAATTCTTTCTACTCAAGAAGATTGCGAGCGGACTGGGTACCGTAAACATCGATCATCGCCTTAATCAGTGTGATTTTCGTGATGATGACGAGGCACCCCTTTTCCCGGGTTTGGGGATGCCGTTTGCAGATCTCGAACAGCAGAACGCGATATTGGTAATCGGGTCGGCAACACGCAAGGAAGTACCCATTTTCGCGCACAAGTTGCGTAAAGCGGCATTGGCGGGATGTGAAGTAAGCTTGTTGAATCCGTACCACAGTGAATTATTTTTCGATGTACATGTCGATCATGCGGTTCCCGCACAATCGCTGATCAATACGGCGGCCGGCATACTCAAGTCAGTGCTTGAAGTGGCCCAGAAGTCAGCACCCAAGACACTGGAACTAACACTTGCGAAGGCTGAAACCTCTGACTCGTCCAAGCGAATCGCAGAATCACTGGTCAAAGCAGATCGATCTGCAGTGATTCTGGGTGTGCTTGCCGAATCCTTACCAGATTACGCAAACTTGCGTGCGATAAGTACCGCTATTGCCGACGCTGTTGGTGCGGTACCGGGTTGCCTGACTCACGGCAGCAACAGTGCGGGTGGCTGGTTGACGGGCGCGGTTCCACATCGCGATGCGGGCGGCGGGACGACAGAAAACTCAGGTATGACGGCGGGTGAGATGTTCACGAAACCACTGGACGTATACCTGCTACTTAACCTGGAAGCCGAACTAGACGCATGGAATGGCAAACAGGCCGTGTCTGCCTTGCGTTCAGCAAATAGCACAATTGTACTGACGACATTCGTTACGGATGCAATGAAAGACTACGCAGATGTACTTTTGCCAATCGGCGGATTTGGTGAAACCGCAGGAAGTTTCATAAACCTTGAAGGGAAAGTTCAGTCTTTTACTGGCGCAAGTGAGCCGTTTGCAGAATCAAGGCCGGCGTGGAAAGTGTTGCGCGTCATCGGTAACGCACTGGATTTGGATGGATTTGATTTCCTCTCACAGGAGGAAGTCTTACAGGCGGCGCTTGATGCAATCGGTGAATTCAAGACGGAGCGTCCGAAAATCCCCGTACGCGACATTTCAGTGAATGGTAAGGATAACAGTAACGGCATGTATCGGATGTCGGGGTTCGGTTTGTATTCAGGCGACATGCTGGTCAGGCGTGCGTTACCACTGCAGGCAACCCGCGACGCAAGCGATGCGCGTAAGGTCAGCTTGTCCAGAGAGGACGCCGACCGCATTGGCGTGCGCGATAACGATAAAGTTCTGCTGAAGTCGGGCGGCGTGTCAGTGAAGTTTTCAGTTCGGGTCGACGACAACCAGGTGACGGGAAATGTCTGGGTCACGAGCGGTTACGATGAAGGCACTAATTTTGATGGGCGTTTTGGCGAAGTTCAGGTCGAGCGAGTGTAAGCAAAAGTTTTCATGAGCGCGTTTTTGCAAACAGCAATGGAATACTGGATACCAATCTGGACTTGGTTTTGGCCGGAAGTGCGTGTCGTGCTGCTGATCCTGCCAAAAATCGTACTTATCATGGTGCCGTTAATTATCGTCGTGGCCATGTACACGTATGCCGAGAGACGGGTAATCGGCGCCATGCAGGGACGAATCGGGCCAAACCGTGTCGGACCATTTGGCCTGCTACAACCGTTTGCGGATACGTTGAAACTGATATTCAAGGAAATCATTGTTCCCAGCAATGCCAGTCCATTGCTGTTTCTTATTGCCCCCGTACTAGCTATTGCCCCGGCCTTTGCCGCTTGGGCGGTAATACCTTTCGACGATGGCATGGTGCTTGCGGATATCAATGCCGGCCTGCTTTATGTGCTGGCGCTGACCTCAATGGGTGTCTATGGCGTTATCATTGCCGGCTGGGCGTCGAATTCCAAATACGCGTTCCTCGGTGCGATGCGGTCGGCCGCACAAATCATCGCCTATGAAATTGCCATGGGCTTTGCACTGGTCGGGATACTGATGGCAGGTGGTAGCCTGAACCTGGGTGATATCGTACGTGCACAGTCTGGTGGATTATTCAACTGGTTTTGGTTGCCGTTGTTACCGCTGTTTCTTGTGTTCTTTATTTCAGGGCTGGCGGAAACCAACCGCGCGCCGTTTGATGTGGCGGAAGGCGAATCCGAAATTGTTGCCGGTTTTCATGTTGAGTATTCTGGGACAACGTTTGCCGTTTTCTTCCTGGCTGAGTACGCAAATATGATTCTTGTTTCGGCGTTGACCGCCGTTTTTTTTCTCGGCGGTTGGCTGAACCCGTTTGAAGGGTTAGTGGCGTTGGAACGGCTCACAGATTGGATACCGGGAATAGTCTGGTTCCTGGGTAAGACCGTATTCTTCATGTTCTTATTTCTCTGGTTTCGCGCAACGTTTCCACGTTATCGCTTTGACCAGATCATGCGGTTGGGCTGGAAAATATTTATACCGGTGACGATTATCTGGATATATGTATTGGGTCTTTTTCTCGTAATGGCATGGCCGCTACGGACACTCGGATTCATTGTTGCCGCGGTCAGCGTTTTGTTGCTGTTACTGGGACGCCTGGTGCCAAGGAGTGCGTAACATGATTGGTTCATTACAACGCTGGATCAAGACCTGGTTTCTCACGGAACTTTGGGCGGGAATGCGGCTGACTTTCCGGTATTTCCTGTCACCGAAAATAACAATTCGCTACCCCGAAGAGAAAACACCCAAATCACCCAGGTTCCGTGGCTTACATGCGTTGCGGCGCTACCCGAACGGCGAAGAACGTTGCATCGCTTGCAA
>JAZFYH010000177.1:0-10355 GCA_036443475.1 Gammaproteobacteria bacterium
ACCCAGATGATGTATTCACAAGTCGGCACTAAGTCCCATCAAAACAGCGATTGAGAAAAATCATGGGAAAGCACCTATCTCGAATTCTTGTGCTGACATCAACCTATCCAAGATGGAAAAATGATACGTTACCACCGTTTGTTCACGAATTATGTCGACAACTTACCGATAATTTTGAAATTCATGTCCTGGCACCACATGCACGCGATACCGATATAAAAGAGGTGATGGATGGTGTACATATTCACCGTTTTCGCTATCTGCCCAGCAAATGGGAAACAGTTGCGTACAAACATGGCTTGCTTGGGAACCTACGAAAGAACCCTTTAGAATTATTCAAGCTACCCATATTTTTTTTTCTGCAAGCGCTAGCAACGGCAAAACTGGTGCGAGCGTTGCGCCCGAAAGTGTTACACGCTCACTGGATAATTCCGCAAGGGATATCAGCAATTCTTGGAACTCGTTTGGCAAGAATATCTGTGCCGATATTACTTACCAGCCATGGTGGTGACGTATTTACCCTGGACAATGGCCCAGGTAATGACGTCAAGCGCTGGGTACTCAGGCGCTGCACCGCTATAACTGGTGTCAGCCACGCAGTCGTTGAAAAGATTAATGAAATTGCTTCGCCGACCTGTTCGGTTTTGGTCAGACCCATGGGGGTTGATCTACGAAATAGATTTTGTCCAGTCAGCGTAGTGCGTAACGAACAACAACTACTTTACGTTGGCCGACTCGCTGAAAAAAAAGGTGTGCGCTATTTGATAAGCGCGGTTGCGGAATTGTCGCAAGACTTTCCGAATCTAATTCTGAAAATTGTTGGTGATGGACCGGAACGTGCATATCTAGAAAGCCAAGCGGCCAAGTTAAATGTAGCGGATCAAATCCAGTTTCTCGGCAGCAAACCAAACCAGGCATTACCCGGTTTTTATCAACATGCCACATTGACGATTTTTCCATCCATCACGGCGAAATCAGGTGACCAGGAAGGCCTCGGATTAGTTCCAGTTGAAGCCATCGGTTGTGGTTGCCCGGTGATTGCGAGCAACCTGCCCGCAATAAGAGATGTCATTACAGACGGCAGCAACGGTCTTCTCGTCCCGCCTAAAGATGTTCCCACCCTGGCACATGCAATAGCCAAGCTGCTTTCTGATTCTCAATTTCGAACTAAACTGGCGAACCAGGCAAGATCCGATGCAATAGCAAAATTTGACTGGCAGCCGGTTACTGAAAATTACAAGAAGTTACTGTATGAGGTAGCAAGCAAATCATGAAACACGCAGGCATCAGGATGGCTATTGCAATACTGGCAATTGCCTTGATGTTTTTCCTGTTGTGGTCGGACCTGCACGAATTGCTGGGCATGATCCAATTGAAATCAATGCCACTAGTATTTGCCGCTATATCGCTTGCCGTCACCTTTGTAGCCATCGCCTACTCAATGCACGCTGCGGTGATTTTCCAAACCGGGGCCGCCCGACTGTCTCTGGGCGGTGCATTGCAGATTGCTATTTGGCGAAGTTACGCAAACCTGCTTGCACCACTGGGAGGACTTGGCTCAAGCCTTATTCTTGTCCAACGCGCAATTGGAGGTGCCTGGCGCAGTGCCGCAGGAATTGTCCTGCTGCTATTCGTATCACAAGTGGCAACCAGCTTTTTCCTGACCGGAGCCCTGCTACTGGTTTTGGCGAACACCAAACCGGAACCCGTGGTGATTTTCACGGGTATGGCGTGCATGTCCGGCGGAATAATGCTTGGAATAGCCTGGATGTTCCGTCAATACTTTTATAGGTTGTGGCCTCACTACACGCTTGCCGGTGCAAAACATAGCGATACCATTGATATCCCAAACAGTGTGAAACCCGGTAGAGGTATTGCATTGCTCTTGTGGCAAGTCGCTATTTTCCTGTTACGCGGTGGTCGCTTTTTCCTTGTCGCCCTAGGCCTAGGTATTGAGATTGACCTTGTCTCCGCGACGGTAATTATCGCGCTGGCCGACCTTGCGACAATGTTGAACTTGACGCCGGGTGGAATCGGGGTTCGGGAATTGACCGCGCTGCTATTCGGAACGCAGTTTGGTTTTGCTGCCGCAAGCCTGTTCTCGGTTGCAATTGTGGACCGTGTTATTTTCAGCCTGCTAACCGCGCTTGGTGCTGGATTGTTGATCAGTCTGGGGCTGACACCACCACGCCAGGACCACGATAAATGAAAAAATCTGCCACTGTACCGCTTGTTCCATATTCTGACTGTGGAAACGGATTTGGGACATGTTTGATCAATTTCCAGCCCGGAAAATTCTCGGCCACGTCTGAAGAAAATTTGCGATGCCTGACATGGCGCGACCGAAACGGATTACGACTATCGAAATCAGACGAATAGATAATCACGAAATTTTTCGCCAGGGAAAACAAGTGCTCAAGATAAGTTTCGTAAACGTGGTTCTCGATCAAATGGTAGATAACATCAAGCGATATTGCCAAACTAGCCTGCCATTCAGTCATGTGCCCGGAAAACGTCTGCGGATCATATACCTCAAATGATAAATTGGTTGCGTCTGCGTACCGGTTTTGGCAACGATTGATCGCTTCACAAGAAACATCCAGGCCAAGATACCGTTGAATAGCAAACTTTCCCAATTGATGGCCGTCACCACAACCAAGCTCAACAATCGATGTAACTTGATTTTCAACCACGAACTGATTGATAAAGTTCGCTTTGAAATCTGCCAATTGGCCATAAGATCCGCTGCCCGAATCCCCGCCTCGCTTGTACCGTTCCTCCCAGTAGTCTTGCGACGACCGAAAGCCTATTGACTTCAGCACATTGAAAAGCTTTTGATAGAACATGCGAAGTATTCCGGCAACGAGTTGGGATGATTAGTATAAACCATCCGTCGTGTTATCTTGTCCGCGGATCGTAAAGGAGAATTATAGAAAGTGTTGTTATCGCGCCGCATAACCCGGTTGTTGGCTAGCCAAATTATTCAGGTTCCTTTTCCTGGCGCTGGCATGGTATTGAGAAATCTACACCGATTGGGTTTGAAAAAACCGACAACAGAGATAGAAATCCCGACAGTTGAGGGAGATATTATTCGAATAGATCCCCGTCTTCAGAACAGGCTTGCACTCATTCTCTATTTCAACGGCATATACGAGGCCGGAACTCTTGCCACTATGGCAGCCTGCCTGGCGCCTGGTGATACAGTCATCGATGCCGGTGCAAACGTTGGTTTGATGAGCGTTTTTGCTTCCCGGCGTGTTGGGGCATCGGGCCGCGTGTTTGCCTTCGAGCCGCATGGTCAGACCCACACCGCAATGAAAAAAAATCTGCAAATCAATGCTTGTACGAATGTTGAAACTTTTCAACAGGCATTGGGTGACCAGCGTGGGATCGCCACCCTTTTCGAATACGATGACCATAACCGTGGCACGGCAACCATGGTGGCAAGAAACAGCACAGCACGTGAAATCGAGGTTACAGTCCAGACACTGGACGCGTTCCTGGAAGAGCGTGGCTGGCCGACAATCAAGCTGCTGAAAATTGATGTTGAAGGATGGGAAGTGCCGATTATGCGTGGGGCGCATCGCCTGTTATCAGGTCCCAGTGCACCGGTTGTCGTGTTCGAACATAACATGCGAATCTCAGTTAGTGAGAATCACTCACGACTTGACACGTTGCTTGAGTTAAATCAGTTTGCCTTGTTTCGTCTGCAATTTGGCAAAGAAACACTTTCACCGCTTGTGTCCGTCGACCCGGCGAATCCGCCGCGCCACGACAACCTCATCGCCATCCCGGAAAACCGGTTAGACTTTATCGACGCCATGAGCGGGACACGACCTGTTGAATTGGGCCGAATGTGGTTTCAAAAAAGACCCTGAACCCTGCTACACGCCTTAATGGCTCTACCTAAATGGACAATTTCTGTAGTTGGTACTATGCTCGGGCATGGAGCGAAATTTCGCTCGTATCTTGTTAATTTAAGGGGGTTTATCGGTGGCTACCACGAGCGTCAGAACCAATTTGAGTGGTCTTGCCAGACGCTTGGTGCTGGATGGTCTCATCGGTGAGGAAGATGCTCAGAATGCACAACAGGACGCATTGAAAGAGAAAGTCCCCTTTGTCACTTATATTATCCAGAAAAAACTGGCTGACCCAACTGCTGTTACCACTGCCGCAGCCCAGGAATTTGGTGTACCGATGTTGGACTTGTCGGCCATAGAGATTGAAACCGATATCGTCAAGCTGGTTGACGCGAAACTCATCCAGAAACACCACGCACTGCCATTATACAAACGCGGCAAACGGCTGTTCATAGCACTTGCTGACCCCACCAATCTCCTGGCATTGGACGAAATTAAATTTCACACCGGCACTACGGTCGAGGCCGTTGTTGTTGAAGAAAATAAGCTGCACAAGGCCATTGAAAAATCCCTGGAAGAAGCCGACACCTCAATGATGGACATGAGTGACGACGATTTCGATGACTTGGAAAACATTGATGTCACCCCTGGCGATGAAACAACTGACGATGACAGCACTGACGAAATAGACAGCGCCCCGGTCGTCAAGTTCGTCAACAAGATACTGCTGGATGCCATCAGGAAAGGCTGTTCGGATATTCACTTCGAACCCTACGAGAAGTACTACCGGATTCGAGACCGTTTGGACGGCATGTTGCAGGAAATTGCAAGACCGCCGCAGGCTTTGGCCAACAAATTTACCGCGCGAATAAAAGTCATGTGCCGTCTTGACATCGCCGAAAAACGTGTCCCGCAAGATGGCAAAATGAAGATGCGGCTGTCCAAAAACAAGTCCATCGATTTTCGCGTTAACACCTGCCCGGTGCTGTGGGGCGAAAAAATCGTGATGCGTATTCTAGATCCAAGCAGCGCTACACTTGGTATCGACGCGCTTGGTTACGAAAGTTTCCAGAAAGAGGCGTTCCTTAGGGAGCTGCACAAACCATACGGCATGTTCCTGGTAACCGGACCGACGGGTAGTGGTAAAACCGTTTCGCTTTATACCGGTGTCAACATACTGAACGTTGTGGAGACCAACATCTCGACGGCCGAAGACCCGGCAGAAATTCAGTTACCCGGCGTGAACCAGGTCAACGTTAACCCGAAAGTCGGCTTGACGTTCGCCAGTGCACTGAAAGCCTTCCTGCGCCAGGATCCGGACATCATCCTGGTGGGTGAAATACGTGACCTGGAAACAGCGGAAATCGCCATCAAGGCCGCTTCGACGGGTCATATGGTGATGTCTACCCTGCATACCAATGATGCACCGAAAACCCTGACCCGTATGGTCGATATGGGTGTTCAACCCTTCGCCATTGCAACATCGACGAATATGATTGTGGCGCAAAGACTTGGCCGTCGGTTGTGCAAGTTTTGCAAGGAAGAGACTGAAGTTCCCAAGGAAGCGCTTATAAAAGAAGGCTATACCGAGGAAGAGGTAGAAACTGGTATTACTATTTTTGAAGGCAAGGGATGCGATGAATGCAACGACCTGGGTTACAAGGGCCGGGTGGGTATTTATCAAGTCATGCCAATCTCCGAAGAGATTGGCCGAATCATCATGGAAGGTGGCAACTCGATAGCAATTGCCGATCAGGCTGAGCGTGAGGGCATCTGGGACCTGCGCAAGTCTGGCCTGAAGAAGGTAAAAGATGGCATTCTCAGCCTGACCGAATTGAACCGCGTCACGATCGAATAATCCAAAAACCTGAAAACGGGGATTCAACATGGCGGCAGCGCAGAAGGAACTTAATTTTAGGTGGGAAGGAACGGATAAGGCCGGCAACCGGCTGAAAGGTAAAGCTGTTGCGCAAAGCGAAGCGATGGTCAAGGCCGACCTCCGACGCCAGGGCATAACGCCCATTAAGATTAAGAAACAAAGCGCGGCAAGATTGGCAGCCAAAGGAAAGGCCATTACGCCAGGTGACATTGCGGTTTTTTCCCGCATGCTTGCAACCATGATGAAGGCGGGTGTACCCCTGGTTCAGTCATTTGATATCGTGGGTAAAGGGCATGAAAACCCGAGAATGCAAGATTTGATAATGACCATCAAGGGGCATATCGAGGGCGGTTCGTCACTGGCCGAGTCACTCGCCAAAGAACCGCTGTATTTCGACGACCTGTTTGTAAATCTCGTTGACGCGGGTGAACAAGCTGGCGCTCTGGAAGATCTGCTTGACAAGATCGCAATGTACAAGGAAAAAACCGAAGCGATCAAGAAGAAAATCAAGAAAGCACTTACCTACCCCATTGCGGTCCTTGTCATGGCGTTTGTGGTTACCGCCGTATTGCTGATTTTTGTTATTCCAGTGTTCGAAGACCTGTTCACTGGATTCGGCGCGGAGCTGCCGGCCTTTACCCAGATGGTCGTCAACTTATCCCTCTTTGTCAGAACCAAGGGCATAATCATTGCGGTGGTAGTGGTCGGTCTGGGTACGGGATTCCTCGAATTTAAGAAGCGCTCCAGGAAGTTACGCGAGAATCTTGATCGTCTTATGCTGAAGATTCCCGTTTTGGGCGATATTATGCGCAAGGCCGCCATCGCGCGGTTCGCACGCACCCTGCAAACCATGTTTAACGCAGGTGTGCCGCTGGTCGAAGCACTGGAATCCGTCGCCGGCGCTACAGGTAACATTGTCTATGAGTTGGGTATCCTACAGGTGAGAGATCAGGTGGCTACCGGTCAGCAACTGAATCTTGCGATGGATCAGACCGATCTGTTTCCGAACATGGTGGTGCAGATGATCGCCATCGGCGAAGAATCGGGCGCCCTGGATACGATGGCCGGCAAGGTAGCAGATTACTACGAGGCTGAAGTCGATGATGCCGTGGACAACCTGAGTGCGCTGATGGAACCCTTGATTATGGCGGTGCTCGGCGTGCTTATCGGCGGACTGGTGATTGCCATGTATCTGCCGATCTTCAAGATGGGTTCCGTAGTCTGAGAAAACAGCAGGAAATCCCGTCTCGTTCATTGACGAAGTCACTTGAATGATTTTGCTCGACGCCATCAGGGCGGATTCCGTCTTGTTCACTTCCATCGTGTTTTTTCTTTGCCTGTTTATCGGCAGCTTCCTCAACGTCGTGATCCATCGTTTACCCATCATGATGAATCGCGAATGGAAAAGACATTGCTTCGAACTTGAAGAGCGTGAAGTACCCGAGGAAGCGGTGTTCAATCTCATGGTGCCGCGCTCAAATTGCCCTCATTGCGGTCACCAGATTTCTGCGTTGGAGAACATTCCCCTATTGAGTTTTGTCTTTCTGCGGGGCCGTTGCCGAAACTGTGGTGCGGGAATTTCCTTTCGCTACCCGCTGGTAGAGTTACTCACAGCAGTGCTATCGGCGGTAGTCGTATGGAACTTCGGGTTTACTCCGGCATCATTTTTTGCGCTGCTTTTCTCCTGGTCTTTGATCGCACTGACATTTATTGACATTGACCATCAATTATTGCCGGACTCTATAAGCTTGCCGTTGTTATGGACCGGATTGTTAGCGAATATCGGTAACCTATTTACTCCACTGCAATCAGCCGTGATTGGCGCTATTGCCGGGTATCTCAGTCTTTGGCTCATTTACCATGTGTTCAAATTGCTTACCGGTAAGGAAGGTATGGGGTTCGGTGACTTCAAATTATTTGCTGCAATCGGTGCCTGGCTGGGGTGGAGCCTGTTGCCCTTGATTATCCTGTTGTCATCACTTGTCGGCGCGGTAACCGGAATTACCATGATTTTGTTAAACCGTACTCAACGCGGATCGCCGATTCCTTTTGGCCCATTCCTTGCGGCAGCCGGCTGGATTGCCATGCTGTGGGGCACATCCATTGTCACAGCGTACTTTGGATTCCTTGGGCAGTAGACATGCTCACGATAGGTCTTACCGGCGGAATTGCCAGTGGTAAATCAACAGTGGGCAAGAAATTCGCCGAGCTCGGCGCGGGCTTTGTTGATGCAGACATCATCGCAAGGCAGGCAGTCTTGCCCGACACAGACTGCTACAGGGCTCTGGTGGCTAAATTTGGTGCAGCCGTTGTCTTGCCCAATCGTGAATTAGACCGTGCGCAGCTTCGACGTCGTATTTTCGAATCGGAGGAAGAACGCAGGAGTCTCGAAAATATCCTGCATCCCGCAATTCTGTCCCAAATTCGTGTGGAATTGCGCAGAATGAATGCCGATTACACGGTTGTTGACGTACCCCTGCTGGTCGAAAACGATCTGCAATCTGAATTTGACCGAGTCCTTGTTGTTGACTGTTCAGCCGACGTCCAACTCGATCGCTTGATGAAACGGGATGGAGAAACGGAGGCGACTGCAAAAAACATGATTGCCGCCCAGGTCAGTCGCGAACAGAGACTGGCGGTTGCGGACGACATTGTCCAAAATGATTTCTCGCTGTTGGAACTGGATGAGCAGGTAGCCATCCTGCACCGCGATTATTTGGAACTAGCCCGGAAAATCTGACCCGGATGAGTCGCGTTGCGACCCGATCACAAAGCAGCCAAAATACCGCCATGCAAAACTCAGCAACCGACCCACGATCTGAAAGCGCCACGTCGCGGCTCTTGTCTTACGAGCAGCCCTTGAACGAGCGCGTTAGAACGTTCCTGAGACTCGAATACCTCTTCGAGAGGATGCAACACCACTCCTCCGGCACCAAAACCTGGGACAGTCGAGCAGCAATTGACAGCCTGTTGGAAATTCTGGCGATACTCACGCGGGGGGATATCCGCAGCGAGGTCATGAAGGAAATGGAACGGCAAAATGCCGTACTTTCCAGGCTAAAGGACAGACCAAACATCGATGCGGTCAGGCTCAGCAATGTCATCACCAGCTTGAAAGTCCTGCTGGACAAACTGGATGCACCGGACAAGCAGTTGGGTAAAGACTTGCGCGAAAACGAGTTCCTGTCGAGCATCCGTCACCGCAGCAGTATTCCAGGAGGCACCTGCGGATTTGACCTGCCCATCTTGCAGTACTGGTTGAATCAGGCACCTGAAATCAGGCAAAAAAAGCTGCAAAACTGGCTGGATGAACTTGAGCCCTTGCGTCGCGGCGTTGCGTTGAGCCTGATGTTAACCCGTGAAAGCGCAACACCTACCAAGGAACTTGCAGCGGAAGGCATGTATCAGCAAAGTCTGGATACCAGCGGTTGCCAACTGGTTCGCATCCAGGTCAGCCCCGAGCTTCGCGTGTTTCCAGAAATAAGCGGTGGTAAACATCGCTTTACAATTCGTTTTCTGGAAAGTGCCAGCGCGGACGTACGCCCCAGGCAGACTTCAAGAGACATCCCCTTCCAACTGATCTGTTGTCAACTCTGATTTGCCTCCATTGTCAGCCAGCTGGCCAAAACCCTGAAATCCCTGCAACCCCCTGAGCTCCGGCTTTCCACGCAGTATCCAGATCACAACCGCTTAAACCGCCAAGTGCATAAACCGGTATCACTGCCTGCTCCGCTATTGCCGCAAATTTGTCCCAACCCAGCGGTGTGACTGATGGATGAGTTGTAGTCCTGCGCACGGGACCGAGTAGTACGAAATCCAAGTTAAGCGTTTCTGCCAACCGAAGCTCTTCTACGTCGTGAATCGATGCGGAAACCCAGCGAAATCCCGCTGGTTTGGAGTGAAGCTTCCGAAGGATGGCAGACGTCAAATGTAATCCGTCACAACCCGCCTGCTGGGCAGTAACAGCTGAACAATTGGCCATTAATATAGCGTCATGCGTTATTGCGATCTGTATCGCTTGATCGAGAACAGACGTTAACTGTCCTGATGTACAACTCGGTTGGCGAAACTGCACTAGGCGGTAACCGGACGTTAAAACCGTTTCAAGTCCGTTCAGTATCGCTTCGAGGTTTCCTTTGGAATCCGGCGTAATCACAAGCGTGTCTGGCAGTTGCAATGCAGTTACTACAGTGGAATCTGCTGGCAACAAGTTTATGGAATCAAGTTCATCTACAGTTACCCAACCAATTGTTTGCTCGTCATGCGCAACGGCTGTACCGGAGAAATCGTCGCTAAACCAAAAATCAAGATGAACCGTCTGTTGTGGATAGCGATACGGGTAACTAATTAATCGCCTTGCAGACCGGACAACGATTCCCAATTCTTCATGCAATTCACGAACCAGCGCTGCAAAACTATTCTCACCACTTTCAAGTTTGCCGCCTGGAAATTCAAAATAACCGGCAAGGTGTTTTCCTTCGGGTCGAGAGGTTACCAACAACTTTCCATCTTCACGTTGCAACACTGCTGCAACAACATTTATGACATCAACCTCCTGATTCAAGAATCGGCCCTAGGCGAGTTTGCCGTGACAATGCTTGTATTTCTTGCCTGAC
>JAZFYH010000178.1:0-3035 GCA_036443475.1 Gammaproteobacteria bacterium
ATGGCCGCCGGTCACAGTGGCAAGACAGGGCGATTTCAGCGGATTGCAGATACCGCGCTGTATTTTTCGTTTTTCCTGACACTGGAAGACATTAGAGAGTAGCTCACGATAACCAAAAAGAAAGGACAAGCGCCGCGGACGGCGCGAGTCCATCAAGCACCGGCACGCGGATTTTCAGTCCGGTGTCCGTAGGCTTCTGGCTTTATATTTCAATAAGTTACCGGGGCGCCCGTTGCCTAATCTGCACCACAATGCATAGCCTTGCAGGACTCATTCACGCAAAACTCCCGCACTTGTTGTACTGATAAACCAGGTGGTTGGCACGTAATGTATTAATCGCTTGATATCACTTTGAATCATTGGAGCGCCCTGAGATATTCGAACTGCCGATTGCCTGGTTCGAAGCCAGGGCTACAATTGAAAAATTCAGTTAGTTACAAGATCTTTTCCCAAAACCACCCTCCGAAACACCCCCAATACCGTCAAATACCTGCGTGTTGTTTTGGGTATTGTCCTGCCGCGGGCCAGTACAGCGCAACGTTTGTTTTGAGGCCCATCGCCAAATCGCCCTCGATACATAATGCGCCTCAAGCGTCAGAATTTTCTGGAGCGCACCTCACATTTCTCAAAACCCGATTATTATATCGGTATTTTAGAGATTGGATTTTCGATCCTTTGGCCTTGCCTTGCTTGGTATTTATGAAATAAGCGGTTAGGCTTGCCGTGGACAACAATAAATAAGAAAACAGTCCATGACTTTATGTCATTGTAACGCTGCCGGGGGCCAGCCAATAATGTCTTCACGCGACGAACTCAAACACCGTGATGTCTTTAAGATAAGCATAGCCTACGTCATCGTGGCGTGGCTGATCATGCAGGTGGCCGACATCATCCTCAACAACATCGAGACGCCGGTTTGAGCGGGTATTTCGAAGAATTGAAACGCCGAAAAGTGGTGCGGGTCTGCATCGCCTACATCGTCGGTGCGTGGTTGCTGCTGCAGGTCGCCGATGCCACTTTCGAGCCACTGAACCTGCCGCAATGGTCAACCACGCTGGTATTGTGGTTGTTGATTCTGGGCTTCCCCGTGGCGCTGGTCCTCGCCTGGGCACTGGAAGTAACGCCGCAAGGCATTCGCCGTACTAAAAAGCGCCGCAAGCCGATCGCCACAGGCAAACACAAGAACGCCGACCAGCCAAAACCCTCCATCGCCGTGCTGCCGTTCGCGGACATGAGCCCCGAAAAGGACCAGGACCACTTCTGCGAGGGCATGGCCGAGGAGATTATTAATTCTCTGGCCAGGATTCAAGGTGTGCAGGTTGCATCACGGACCGCCTCTTTCCAGTTTAAGGACACGACGATGGACATTGATTCCATCGGCGAGCGATTGAACGTGAATACCGTGCTGGAAGGTAGTGTGCGCAAGGCGGGGAACAAGCTGCGCGTAACCGCTCAGCTGATCAAGGTCGCAGACGGCTATCACATCTGGTCGGAAGGTTTTGATCGCGAATTAAGGGACGTATTCGGTATACAGAAAGAGATTGCCGACAATGTAGTCAAAGCCTTCCAACTATCCCTGAGCCCCGACACGAAAAAGGCGGTTGAGCAACAGCCGACGCAGAATATGGAAGCCTACGAATATTACTTGCGTGGACGCCGGCACTTTTATCAATTCAGTGACCAGGGTTGGAAGCAGGCGCGAGAAGATTTTTCACACGCCATTGAACTTGATCCGGATTACGCGCTGGCCTATGCCGGCCTGGCAGACTGTTTTTCTTTCATATACATGTATGCTGACAGCGCGGTCTCCATTCGGCTGCAAGCGGAGACCAACAGTCGCCTGGCCCTTCAGTTGGCGCCTGATCTGGCTCAGGCACACGCATCACGCGGCTTGGCCTTGTCTTATGGCGTTCGTCAGGATGAAGCAGAAAAGGCTTTTGAGCGGGCTGTTGAGTTGGATCCGACGCTTTTTGATGCTTACTATTTCCACGGCCGTCATGCATTTTCAAAAGGCAAACTGGAATCGGCTGCGAATCTGTTTGAAAAAGCCACTGAAGTGCGTCCCGATGACTATCAAGCCGTGGCGCTGCTGGCCCAGGTTTACAGGGCGTTAGGTCAGGACGAAAAACGTAATGGCGCCAGGAGACGAACGTTGGAGGTGATTGAGAAACGACTGGAGACCTCACCGAATGACGCACGGGCGCTTTGTTTCGGCTCAGTGAACCTGCTCGAAGCGGGGCAAACTGAAAAGGGTATGGAGTGGCTGGAGCGTGCCAAAAACAGCTTGGCCGATGATGCGCTGAATCTATATAACGTTGCCTGTGTGTATTCCAATATCGGCGAGATCGAAGCAGCGCTCGATTGCCTTGAGAAAAGCGTCCGCAAGGGGATGGCGGAAGTTGACTGGATGATGAACGACAGTGATCTCGATAATTTACGCGATCACCCGCGCTTTAAGGCCTTGTTGTCTGCGGACTGAACTATTCCACCACTTGCTCTGATGAACTCGGTTCCATAAGCTGCGTAGTGGAGTATTGGCAGCGGCTGTAAAGTTTGTTCGCGAGAACCAGCACAAGCGCACAATTCGAAATGATATCGCTCAGCTGAAAGGGCTGGTGCCGTGGATTGGATTGCTTCCAAGGTTGGTGGCCAGGGGGTGACAAATCTGCCGGGAGCAGATTTGGACGCGTGAAGCGTGCCCGCAGGGCGCCGCACAGGGATGTGGAGCGTCAATCAACACCCGACAGGCGGGTTTTCAGTCCGCTGTCCGTAGGCTTTTGGCTTTATATTTCAATAAGTTAGCGGGACGTCCGTTGCCCAATTTGCACCACAATGCATAACAATGCACAACTCAGTCACGCAAAACTCACGCACTTGTTGTACTGAAAAACCAGGTGGTTGACTCGTGATGTAGCAATCGCCGGATATGACTTTGCATCATTGGGGCGCCATGCAGATTCGAACTCTCGACCACCTGGTTCGAAGTCCGGTGCTCGTAGGCCTCTGATCTGCGATAACCTATCCCAGCGCGAGCG
>JAZFYH010000179.1:0-2902 GCA_036443475.1 Gammaproteobacteria bacterium
AAGACCTAGACGAACTGGAGGCACCCGACGAACGTCTGGCTATTGAACTCAACGGTCGTGACCCGGACGACGTATTCAGCCAGGTTCCGTACGAGAAGGGAGCCTTATTGCTGATTGAGCTGGAGCGTAATGTTGGTCGTGAAAACTTCGATCAGTTTTTACGCGGTTATTTTGATCATTTCGCCTTCCAAAGCATCAGCACCGATGAATTCATTGCCTACCTGGACGAAACCTTATTGAAAGAATATGGCGACAAGCTGGATCGCGAGCGAATTCTGGAGTGGATACACCAACCGGGTATTCCGGAAGGTGTGCCGGTACCCGAATCCAACGCGTTTGCAGTGGTTGATGCGCAACGCGAGTCCTGGCTGTCCGGTGAAACCTCAGCCAATGACATTGTTACCACCGAATGGACCACCCAGGAGTGGCTGCATTTCATCAACAATCTGCCGGAAAAAATATCCGCAGAAAAAATTCTTGGGCTGGACGAAGACCTTGGGCTGACCGCAACTGGCAACAATGAAATTGCCCGCAGCTGGCTGCGTGTTGCCATCCGCAACAACTACCAGCCGGCATTCGCACGCCTCGAAAACTACCTGGCCTCCATTGGCCGCACACGCCTGATTGAACCGCTGTACAAGGAACTGGCCAAGACCGATGAGGGCATGCAGTTCGCGCAGCGGGTGTATGAGCAGGCACGTGATGGCTATCACCCGATCACGCAGAAGAAAATTGATTTGATTCTGAATCCGCTGGAATGAAGATACTGCCTGATTAGGGCGCGGATTTTCAGACCCTTTCCAGACTCAACTCTTTGGAATTTGGTTGCTTCTCAGGGTAGTACTGTATATATATACAGTATGAATGTGAGATCGCATTGGCCCAGGGCTGTCATTCTGGCGGATATGAACGCTTTTTTTGCGTCGATTGAGCAGCACGATCATATGGAGCTGCGCGGTAAACCTGTGGGTGTAACGAACGGCCTGACTGGAACTTGCATTATTACGGCGTCGTACGAAGCCCGCGCTTACGGGATTAAGACCGGTACCCGGGTGAAGGAAGCCAGGCGGCTGTGTCCGGATTTTATTCAACTACCGGCCAGACCGAAGCGTTATGCCGAGGTGTCTACCGCGATCATGGATGCGATGCAGGCATTCACACCTGATGTGGAAATCTTTTCTGTGGATGAGTGTTTTTTAGACATCACACGTTGTCAGGGCATCGCGGATCCGGTAACGACCGCACATCGGGTTGAGGAATGTGTTTATAACGTGTCGGGCTTGCATTGTTCGATTGGCTTAAGCGGCGACAAGACCACGGCGAAGTATGCAGCAAAGTTGGATAAACCAAATGGGTTTACGGTAATCCCACCGTGGGAGGCAAAGGAACGGTTACGTGATGTGCCGGTGACGGACTTGTGCGGTATTAACAAAGGCATCGGAAGTTTTCTGGCGGCACGCGGTGTGCATGTTTGTGGCGATATGGCGAAATTGCCTATTAGTGTTTTAGGCCAGCATTTTGGCAATCCTGGGCGGCGTATTTGGTATATGTGCCAAGGGCGAGATCCGGAGCCGGTAACTACGAATATCCCACCACCTAAAACGATTGGTCATGGCAAAGTGTTACCGCCTGATACGCATGATCGTGAAGTATTAGAAATTTATTTATCGCATATGAGCGAGAAGGTAGCGTTACGTTTACGCGCTAATCAACTTGAAGCCCAGGTTTTTGCTATCGGTGTGCGCGCGGTATTGGGTTGGATCACGAAGAAATACCGTACAACACTACCGACTCAGCACGGACCGGCGATTATGGCTTTATGCAAAAAACACTTAACAATGGAATGGAACCGCGAAGGTATTTTCCAGGTGCAAATTACCGCGCTTGATCCACGAATGGTGAATACGCAAGTAGACATGTTTGCTGAGCCCGCAGAGAAACAACATGCTGTGGATGCTGCGGTGGACGATATTAATAACCGCTGGGGTGAGTTCACAATCTCACCTGCTAAATTGTTGCGACGTTCGGATATGCCAAATGTTATTTCTCCCGCATGGAAGCCTTATGGTCATCGTCAGACGATATAACCATGTGTCAAGGGGTGTATTACACGCAGAACGGCGTTGATACGCGACTGTATTTTCCTAATCCCGCTGCTACATTACCGATACGTACACGACAAGGCAGTTTAGTGTTTTTGCCCTGGGGGCGACGCAAAACGCAAGCCGGTAGATTACCGCTTGGTGGTTGGGCATCGCTGGATGCCATTTATGCGGGTCGTTGGGATCGATGGTTCCCAGTGCCCGTTAAAGTAATGGTGAAGAGTTTTTCTGAGTTGGATATTGAAGAGCATTGTTATTGGTTCGATTTGGTCAAAGGGCAATTTTTGCAAGGGTTAGTTGCGCGGGAAGGGCATGAACGTCGTGTATATGTGGTCACGGTGGATCCACGACGACATGATGCACAGTTTAAACGATGGCCAAAAATAATAAGTGGACACTTTATGGACACTTCAAAAAAGAAAGGGCTCACGAGTTCCGTGAGCCCTTGATTTAATGGTGGTCAGGGGCGGACCGATTCGCGCAGCGAATCAGGAGCGCGGAGCGACCCGAGCACAGCGAGGGCGAGAATCGACCTGAGCCGATTCGAGTCAATCGAACCACCGACACGCGGATTTTCAGTCCCTTGCAAACCCTTACTCTGTTGCACATTGTTCAACTATTCAAAAACTTACCCCTTGCGAGTTTTGCTCTGTTGCACTGTTTTCGACAGTAAAGTGGACAGAAAGTGGACATCAACTGGTCGACAAGACTATTTGGAATCCTTACTGGAACGGCCGCCCGAAGTAAGTCAACGCCCACATAGCGAGCAAGTAGACACTGACCAGCGACTGAGCACCGGA
>JAZFYH010000180.1:0-5220 GCA_036443475.1 Gammaproteobacteria bacterium
CCTCGTACGTCCGCGCGCTGATGCCCGGCCCCACCCAGGCATGCAGTGTGGATTTTATAAACGGCCGAATCGCCGCAACGCTGTTGCTAATAATTCCTGCCGCCAGTCCGCGCCAACCAGCGTGTACGGCAGCAATCACGCTACCACTAGCATCCGCCAGCAAGACCGGTAAACAATCGGCCGTACGTATGGCGCAAACAACATTTGCGTTGCACGTCCATGTAGCGTCCGCATCAATGAACGTTGTGATGTCGTCCGCTTTTAAAACCGTCGCGCCATGCCCCTGGTTAATATAACGAGGTTTACAATGTTCCGGCAGTACATGCGCAAGATTAGTCTCGAGATTGCTTTCGTTATGCCGTGTAGTAGTAAAGGCATGTACGCGCGGGCTGACTGGCCATTCAGGTTGCAGCCAGTTTGCCGGCGCTGTGTGAGACAGCTTATTCATTTCACTTGCTGTCCTCGCGCAAAGCGTTAATCAAGCCTTGCATGTCATCAGGGCGAGGTGCTTGGAATTGTTGCATTTCCCCGCTTACGGGGTGCATGAACTCCAGCCGCTTTGCATGCAGCGCCTGACGCGGAAACTGCTGTAACTGAGTACGTAACTCCTCGCTTGCTTTTGCAGGAACACGAGGTCGACCGCCATAAACCGGATCACCCACGATGGAATGCCGGATGTATTGCATATGAACTCGAATTTGGTGGGTACGGCCGGTTTCAAGTTTGAGATCAACATGTGTATGGGCGCGAAATTTTTCGATTACCCGGTAATGGGTCACAGCATGTCTGCCATTTTCGCCGACCGCCATGCGCTTGCGGTCGACGCGGTGCCGGCCAATCGCAGCATCAACTTTTCCGCCTGCTGTCAGCACTCCATTGATTACCGCCTCGTATTCACGGCTGACGTTACGTTGCGCCATGGCTGAAACCAGTGTGTTGTGCGACGCCAGGTTACTGGCAATGACCATCAAGCCGCTGGTCTGCTTGTCTAGCCGGTGCACAATGCCAGCGCGTGGAATAGCGGCCAACTGGGGAACGTGATGCAAAAGTGCGTTCATTAATGTGCCGGCACGATTACCTGCGCCGGGGTGCACGACCAAACCGGCTGGCTTGTTGATGACGAGTAATGCGTCGTCCTGAAACACGATATCGAGCGGAATGGGCTCGGCTTCCGGAGCCGACTCGGTATCAAGCACGGCGTGAAGAGTAAACCGTTCGCCGCCCAGCAGCGCATCGCGTGGTCGGCAGGTATTGCCTTCGAGCAGGACTTCACCGGCCCTGATCCAGGCAGTCAGTCGGCTGCGCGAATAATCCGGCAGCAACTCTGCCAGCGCTTGATCCAACCTCTTCCCAGCCAGTTCGACCGGGATTTGACCTTCGATATCGATGCGTTGCGACATCAAACCCTCCCAGATTCTAGCGCCGGCTTAGACCTGAAATTTCCGCCGTTTCCTGTATACTTCGCCGACCTTTTTTTGAACAAACCGGCCTGCAGGACAACACCACACTCATGGATCACATCGGCATCCCGGTTTCCCGGCTCATTTTACTGGTTTTCATCGGTGGTCTGCTTACGGCCTGCGGTAAGAGTCGCGCAATTCCGGACATACCCCCCGATGAACTCTATCGCCGTGCCACCGTCAGCATGCGCAGCGGCAATTTTGAGTCTGCGATTCGTCAGTTTCGCACCATACAGGCAAGGTTCCCCTTCAGCGAATACGCGATCCAGTCGCACCTGGACCTCATTTACACACTGGTCCGCGCAGAAGATCCGGAATCGGCGATTGACGAAGCCGACCGATTTATCGAAGAAAATCCACGGCACCCGAACATCGATTACGCGTATTACATGCGTGGGTTGGCATTCTATGGTAACGACGAAACAAACTTCTTGGAGCGTTGGTTCAAGACGGATATAGCGAAAACCGACGTCACTGATGCGCGCACTTCGTTTCAGAATTTCCGGCAACAGCTTGAACTTTATCCAAACAGCAAATACGCCGCAGATGCCAGGCAACGCATGATTGCATTACGAAACCGTATTGCACGCCACGAATTGTATGTGGCTGACTACTACATGCGACGTGAAGCCTATGTCTCGGCACTGAACCGGGCAAAATTCGTTGTGGAAGAATTACCCAATACGCCGAGCACGATTCCAGCATTGCAGGTCATGGCGCAAGCTTATCGCAAACTGGACCTTGTAGAGCTGGCTGAAGACATTGAAACCGTGATCGTTGAAAACGGCGTGACCATCGAAAAACCGAAGCGCAAGAAACGCAGGCGATTCCGATATCAGAATCGCGACACGGATGAAGCCATTTAACCCGAATGCAACCTTAGTCCCTGTCGGGATGATAACCTGAAGTTATCGGGTAACGACGGTCACTACCGAAACCTCGCTTGCTGATACGAACGCCTGGTGGCGCCTGGCGTCGTTTGTATTCGTTGCCCTTCACCATTCTTGTCACACGTTCAACAATTTCTCTATCAAAACCGGCCGCAAGTAATTCGTCGAAGGTTTTGTCTTCTTCAATGTAGGCTTCAAGCATGGTGTCCAGAATTTCGTAATTTGGAAGTGAATCGCTGTCCTTCTGCCCTTCCGCCAATTCGGCTGTCGGTTCGCGGTCGATGACACGATTTGGAATGATCTTGGTCATGGAATTTCGGTAGCGGGCCAGACGATAAACCATGGTCTTGTAAACGTCTTTGAGTGGCGCAAACCCTCCTGCCATATCGCCGTAAAGGGTCGCAAAACCGACGGCCAGTTCACTTTTATTGCCCGTTGTAAGAACGAGCTTGCCGGTCTTGTTGGAAATGGCCATTAAAATAACGCCCCGGCAACGTGCCTGTATGTTTTCTTCGGTGGCATCTCGCGCCAGACCCTTGAACAAAGGCCGCAAGGCACTTTCAAAAGCATTGACTGGTTCATTGATGGGAATTTCCTGCAGCTCTACGCCCAATGCCTCGGCTTGTTCTACCGCAATTTCTCGACTTAATTCGGATGTAAATCGCGAGGGCATCATGACCGCAGTCAGCCTGTCGGCGCCAAGGGCATCCACCGCAATGGCGAGCGTCAATGCTGAATCAATCCCGCCCGACAATCCCAGAACACAGCCTTTGAATGCGTTTTTGCTCACGTAATCCTTTACGCCCAGCATCAGCGCGCGGTAAACGCTTTCTTCGAGACTGGATTCACGGTGGGTCTGGCCTGGAAGAAGCTGTACGTCGTCATCTGAATAGTGAACGATGACCGGAAGTAGCGACTCGTCGAACGAGGGTGCGATCACGCTAGCCTGGCCAGTTGCGTCGACGGCCAGCGAGGCCCCATCGAATACCAGTTCGTCTTGCGCGCCGACCAAGTTGACGTAAACAATCGGTAAGCCTGCTTCCTTGACGCGTTCGCGTAATACACTTTCCTCGCGATGCAGTTGCCTGCCGAGTGAATACGGCGAAGCACTGATATTGAGTAACAACCTGGCACCTGCGTCTCTCGCCTGCAGCGCAACACCTGGCTCCCACAAGTCTTCACAAATGGTCAACCCGATCGGCAGTCCCTTGATGCTCACTACTGCTGCCTCGGCCCCGGAAGCAAAGTACCGCTTTTCATCGAAGACACCGTAATTGGGCAGCGAGTGTTTGTAGTAAATTCCAGCAGCCTTTCCGTCACGCAGCAACGCACACACATTATAAATGTGCGATTCCGCGTACTCAGGGTACCCCAGCACGAGATCGATACCCTGCACAGACGCGCCAATCCGCTTCAGTTCCGCGGATACGCGGTCACGCACGCCGTGGTGATGCAGCAAGTCTTCAGGTGGATACCCGGTAAGCGTCAATTCGGGAAAGACAACCACGTCGGCACTTAGTTCATCGCGTGCGCGCAGGGCGTAATCAATGACTTTGTCAGCATTGCCGCGCATGTCACCGACCAGCAGGTTAGTTTGTGCCATGGCAATGATCAGTGTTTCGGTTTTCATTTCCACTCACTCACATAGGTCAAACAAAAATCCCCACATCGTGGCGGGGATTTTCGCATTCCTCCACGAGCTTGTCCTTAGCCGAGCTTTGCCTGAATGGCACTTCCCATTTCCGCTGGCGAGCTTACAGTCGTTGCACCGGCCGCTTCGAGCGCCTTGAATTTTTCGTCTGCGGTGCCCTTCCCACCGGAGATAATGGCACCAGCATGGCCCATTCGCTTGCCAGGAGGCGCGGTTACGCCGGCAATGTACGCCACCACCGGCTTGGTGACATTTTCCTTGATAAATTCGGCGGCAGCTTCTTCATCGGTGCCGCCGATTTCTCCCACCATGATGATTCCTTCCGTTGCCGGATCTTCCTGAAACAAAGCCAGGCAATCAATGAAATTCATACCGTGTACCGGATCGCCGCCGATGCCGACACAGGTGGACTGGCCCAGGCCATTCAGTGTGGTCTGATAGACGGCTTCGTAAGTTAATGTTCCCGAACGTGACACAACGCCAATCTTGCCGGGCTTGTGAATGTGTCCAGGCATAATGCCAATCTTGCACTCACCCGGCGTGATCACACCCGGACAGTTTGGCCCGACCAGGAAAGTGTCATGATCCGCCAATGCCGCCTTAACCTTTACCATGTCCAATACCGGAATATGTTCGGTAATGCAGACAATCACTTTAATTCCCGCGTCCGCGGCTTCCAATATAGCATCCGCCGCAAATGGCGCAGGCACGTAAAGCATGCTGGCATCAGCGCCTGTTTCTTTCACGGCATCGTGTACGGTGTTGAAGATCGGTCGATCAAGATGCGTTTGGCCGCCCCGGTTCGGTGTAACTCCGCCAACCAGATTGGTGCCGTAAGCAATGGCCTGCTCGGAATGAAATGTACCCTGTTTGCCGGTAAACCCCTGACAAATGACCCTGCTGTTCTTATTGATGAGAATGCTCATATTGGTAACTCGTTCTCTCTAGTAGACATTGAGTAATTAGCTGCGAGAAGCAGAAACCACCTTCTGTGCGGCATCGGTCAGATCGTCCGCGGCGATGATGTCCAGCCCACTATCGGCAAGCAAGCTCTTGCCCTTTTCCACGTTGGTACCTTCAAGCCTTACTACCACTGGGACAGGAACACCCACACCCTTGACCGCATTGATAATGCCTTCTGCAATCAAATCGCAACGCACGATGCCGCCAAAAATGTTTACCAAAATGGCTTTCACATTGTGGTTGGAAAGAATCAGTT
>JAZFYH010000181.1:0-2420 GCA_036443475.1 Gammaproteobacteria bacterium
CGCAGCCCGCGACACTTGCGACATGCCGGTGTCGTCGCAGCAATCACAGCGGTGGTCGCCTTGGCCCTCCCTTTTATACCGGGCAGCGATGCAAGATCCATCTCCGCCGCTGTATCTGGCAGTTTCCAGGAACGCAGGGTCCTTCCATTACCAGTCCTTGAACAGCAGGACGCGCTACGCATTATTGACCGCGAAACTGGCCAAGGCCGGTCATCACTTATAACAATCAAAGACGTAATCAAGGAAGGTGACAGCATGGCAACGTTGTTTGCCAGGCATAACCTGAGCAAAACCGACCTTCACGTGATGACGAAACTGGAGTACCCCTCGCGAATCCTGCGCTGGGTTCAACCCGGACAGGCAGTAACAATCGTTGCCAATGACTTAGGACGGGTAAACAGCCTGGTACTCCAGACAGGCGACAATTCCAGGTTGGAAATTGTACGTGACAGCGAGCAATTTCGCGCACGAACCGTGGATCGTCCGTACCAGCTTCGGGTCGCATATGCACATGGAAAAATACAATCTTCGCTGTACGAGACCGCGCATAATGCCGGCATGTCCGATTCCTTGATCATGGATTTGGCCGGAATTTTCGGCTGGGACATCGACTACGCACTCGATATCCGTACTGGCGACGAATTCATGCTTTTGTATGAAGAGATATATCGTGACGGAGAAAAGATTCGTGACGGCGCCATTCTGGCTGCCGAGTTCAAAAATGACGGCCGCATTTACCGGGCAGTACGTTTTACCGATGCATCGGGTAATGCGGATTACTATGCGCCTGATGGCAAGGCCATGCGCAAGGAATTCCTGCGCGCACCCTTGAATTTTATGTACGTCAGCTCCAATTTTAATCCGCGCCGGCTACACCCGATACTGAAAAAAGTACGCGCCCACCGTGGCATCGATTACCGCGCCCCCCAAGGCACTCCAGTGTATGCCGCTGGTGATGGACGGGTAACTCGCGCCGCTTATGATTCGAACAACGGGCATCATGTGTTCATTCAGCACGGTGAGAAATATACAACAAAGTATTTGCACTTCATGCGTCGTGCAGTTCGTGTGGGGCAGAAAGTCAGGCAGGGCCAGGTAATCGGATACGTCGGTTCGACCGGTTTAGCAACAGCGTCGCACTTACATTACGAATTCATGGTGAGCGGCGTACACCGAAATCCACGTAGGGTAAAACTACCCGAAGCAAAACCAATCAACAAAGCGTACTTGCAGGAATTTCTTGCGCACAGCGCACCTATGTTGAGGCAACTGGAATTCAGGCATACGCCGGACATCATCGCTTCGGCAGCTCCCTGAGCTTCATCACTATGAGCGAAATATTCATCGGGCTGATATCTGGCACCAGTGCCGACGGTATTGATGCGGCGCTAGTCGATTTCGAAAATGGCAAGGTAAGTATCTCAAGCGCGATTACTCAACCGTATCCTGACGAATTGCACCAGCGAATCGAGCAGTTGATTCGTGACCAATCGTCACCGACCATTGATTTTCTCGGTGAAACGGACACCTGGGTTGGCGAAATATTTGCGGAAGCCGTCTTTTCACTACTGGAAGAAAGTAGTAAGTCTCCCGAGGCCATTATAGCCATAGGCAGCCATGGGCAAACAATTCGACATAAACCACATGGTGGACGACCTTTTTCAATGCAGATCGGTGACCCACACGTCATTGCTACACATACACGTATCAAAACGGTCGCAGACTTTCGACGTAAAGACATTGCATTGGGCGGTGAAGGCGCACCACTGACGCCCGCTTTTCATCTTGCCCAGTTCGCCACGCCGAAACTTAATCGTGCAATCCTGAATCTGGGCGGCATAGCGAATCTCACCTTACTGCTTGGCAAAGCGGAAGTCTTTGGCTTCGACGTAGGGCCAGCCAACACCCTGCTCGATCTATGGAGCGTAAAGAATATCGGTCAACGCTTTGACAAAGATGGTTTGTGGGCAGAAAGCGGAACGGTTGATATCAACTTTTTGAAGCACTTGCTTGATGATGCTTATTTCAAAATGCCGCCACCGAAAAGCACGGGCAGAGAACGATTTAATATGGATTGGCTTACAGAGAAATTGAATGCTTTCCCCGATCTTGATCCGGTAGACGTGCAGGCAACTTTGTCACAACTCGTTGTCGACACCGTTGCAACATCACTGAATACATTTGGTGAAATTGACGAGTTGTTTATTTGTGGTGGCGGTGTGCATAACCAGCATGTAATGAAGGCATTGGCCAACCGACTCAGCTGCAAAGTAGAAACAACGCAAGCAATCGAGCTTGATCCAGATTACGTAGAAGCAGTTGCTTTCGCCTGGCTGGCACGTGAAACCCTTGCTGGCAGGCCGGGCAACCTCCCCGAAGTCACGGGCGCGACTCGCTTGGCTGTGCTTGGTGCGATTTTT
>JAZFYH010000182.1:0-12751 GCA_036443475.1 Gammaproteobacteria bacterium
TTGCGAAGACGGTTCCAAGTACCGGATTTACAGAGCCTACTGCAATTACGCCAGTTACGGCGACATGCTGTTTACTCATACAGATGCCATGCCTGGCTCAAAAGAACTGACGGCACTTTGGTTTCTGGCAAAGGAATGGAACGTGGAATGGGGTGGTGAAACGCTTTTCTTCAATGAAGACCAAGATGCGGAGTTTGTTGCCAGTCCGAGACCCGGTCGGTTGGTCATTTTCGATGGATCCATAATGCACGTGGGTCGCCCGCCGAATCGCATCTGTTTCGCGCCGCGGTTTACGTTTGCATTCAAGCTTGAAGCTTACTGAATCGCAGAACTTTTCTGACAAAAATCGTGAAACCGCACGGTCGCGGCCGTCAATTTGGCTACGGCGTCACGTTCAATTTCCGTAAGTTGCGGATTCCACACCTCAAATATCAGCACCGCCCGCGATTCCTCACTCTTGTTCCAGGCTTCGTGTTCAAAACTGTCATCGAATACCAGGCAGCTGCCCGGTTCCCATTTTCGTGTTTCCTCGCCAACGCGAATGGCGCAATTGTCAGGAATGACAAGCGGCAGATGCACGGCAAGCTTCAGGTTTGCCAACCCAAAGTGCGGCGGAATATGGGTGCCCGGTCTGAGAATTGAAAAGAACGCTTCGGGTGCCTGCCCCGGCATTGTCACCAGTGGTAGATTCGCCAGCATATCAGCCGTTTCGGGGCATTGCTGGCAATGTGGCACAACTTTTTCCCCCTCCTTATATATATGGTACGCGCTCCAGTTGAGTGAATTCGTCAGCTTGCGCCACGCATTTGGCACCTTGCCCTGATGCGCCACGTACGGCGACAGGACCTGCTCGTCATCAATTACCGCAAGCAACTCCTGACGCACTGCTGCGGTTTTCTCCGCTGTGCGCTGTGCCCACTCAAATTCCTGCGCTTCGAACCAGGGTTTTGGCAACAGCCCGGGGAAATATTGGAACGCAGGGCGTTGCAGCGGGTGAGCGTACTCTACTGGCGTTTGCCCGTGGTGCTTAGCAACAAAATCGTGGACGCGTACCAAATCCTTGTCCGGGTATTCCTGTTCCAAACCGGCAAGGACTTCCTGGTGGTAACTCAAATGCAGTTTCGAACGAGCCTGTTTTGCCCGTCTGATCAGCCGCTTGATCTCCGGATTTTCCACGTTTTCCGCGAGTGTCGGCTCACCTGCCATGGCAGACAGGTAATGTTGTGTCGCTGTTTCAAGTTGCCCAAGTTCTTCTATTGTTTCGGCCAAGTAGAGGTGGTTTAGTGCGCTTCTGGAATCCAATGTCACCGCTTTTTCGAAACTGGATCGGGCCGAGTCGTATTCATCCATGCCACTTTCGAGAATGCCAAGATTTCGCCACAGCAACGCGTTATCCGGCTCAACGAGCAGAGCCCGTTGCAGTAAATCATTACTGGTTTTGAAATCACCGCTTTCCTTCGCCATGAAACTGAGGAAAGTAAGTGCGCCAATATGCTCGGGTTCAATCTCCAATAACTGGCGGTATAGGTTTGCGGCGTCGGGTAACTTGCCCGCACGTACAGCCTCGCGTGCTATTTTGGCGATACCGGAAGAACCTTCCTTCATTTGTCTGTCATTCTTTCAACCATCCTGTTATCGCATAGCGGGGCGTCCGCGCGAATGGGGCAACCTCGGACACAAAATGGTTGGCAGGGACACTGAAAATACTCAGGGTATTAAATCGTGGCAACAGTGTGTCGGTTACGTTGCCGTCTTCGTCCATGAAATGCAGCAGACCGCCCCAATCGGCCTGCCAGTTTCGGGACAGGTTGAGTACGTAAGCAGCGAGGCGTTTTTCTTCGGGTTCGTGGTCATTGTGAAACTTCAAAAAATGCCCTGGCAGATAACGTGTCGCCTGTGCGTCTGCCTTTTTGATTCCGCTGATACCAGTCAATTTCCGCATGAAGTCCAACCATGGGGGTGAATTCAGAAACTCCAGCAGTCGATGCAGCAGCAGATCGGGATTACGGCCTTCCTTGTAAGCTGTAACCATCATGTAGCTGTTGTAAATGAATTGAAATTGGTCTTTCGCTATCGCATGAATTTCGGCAAACAGGGCATCTTTGTCTGCATCGGTCATTGCGGCGTGGTCATCTGCGGCCATGGTGCGGGCTCCAGATGCGTCACGAAATGCCAGAGTCCAGGGAACCTCTTTGTGCAAGCAGTCGTATAGCTGGTCGGCCGTGTCGAACTGCAGAACCCGCCGCACCTGAACGCGTCCGTGGGTTTTGAACTCGTTGCTGAGCTGTGCCAAGGCTAGTTCGGGGTTTAGCATTCAACACGCCTGATCGCCGTAGGTGTCGCGGAATTCTAAACGTTGCGCTCTGGGTGTGCCATTGCTGTCTCGAAGGGCAAAGATCCGCTTTCGGTTACAAAATCTGCGGAAAGAATGACTCCAATCCTCAGATGAGGACCGGTGTTTTTGCTCAGAATTTTGACTGCGCGTACTGTAAACCACATCATAAATTTGGTTTCGCGGAATCTTTTTTGCGTGTAACAAAATTTGCATTTTTTCCTAAAAAGCCTTTGTCGCCATGTAGTTACTTGTCTTGACCGCCGCCTTTTCTTTTGCAAGACACTCTGCTACAGTCGTTTCCCGCGCCGCGCAAGCGGCGTGACGGTTCCTTATAAATATAGAACCCTTCTGAAACATTAGACCCAAGGTAGAAACATGCCCAAGTTAGGACTGACGAATTTCGTAGCGACAGCAAGCTGCATCGCAGGATTGGCATTGTCAGCCAGTGTTCAAGCCGCGCCGGCCGAGACACTGCAGGCAACTATGCAGACGCAAACGCAAATAGATCAAGCCGCCCAGCGATCCCAGAACACAGTCAACCGGATTGCCGACCAAACGCAGACTCTGTTGGGCGATTACCTGCTCACCAGTCAACAGGTCGATCGGTTACGCGTTTACAACACGCAGCTCGAAAAGCTGATTTTTGACCAGGAAGAGATAATGCGTCGCATTGAGCAAGAGCTCAAAGACGTAGAAGTGGTTGAGAAGGAAATTCTCCCACTCATGATCCGCATGGTCGACAGTCTGGGTGCGTTCGTTGAGTTGGACATGCCCTTCAACTTGGAGGAGCGTAGAAATCGTGTCGCCATCTTGCGTGACATGATGGATTCATCAGACGTTACTGTTTCTGAGAAATATCGTCGCATCATGGAGTCATACATGATCGAGACGGATTTCGGCAAGAGTATTGAAGCAACACGCGGCACGCTGGACCTGGGTGACGGTAACCCTCGGCAGGTCGATTTCCTGCGCGTGGGCAGAATCCTGCTTGCCTATCAGTCACTGGACCGCAGCGACACCGGTTTTTGGGATAAAGCATCCGCTAGCTGGCAGTCACTGGATGCCAGCTATCGTCGTCCCATTACCCAGGGAATTCGAATTGCTCGTAAGCAGGCCGCTCCGGATCTGCTTGAACTGCCCATTCCAGCACCGGAGACCGCCCAATGATTATTCGTAAACTTTTGATTGTTTTACTCGGGGTGCTTGTCGGCAACAGTGTTGCTTATGCACAAAATTCCGCTACCACGCTTGACCAGTTGTTGAATCAAGTACGCGCTGCTCGCACGCAAGCAGCAGAAGTCAACCGTCGACGTGAAAGGGAATTTACCCAGGATCGCAATCAGCAACAGGCAAGATTGAATGCCGCTCGCCAGGCACTTGCTAGAGAAAATGCTCGCAGTACACGTTTATCGCGATCGTTTGAAGCTAACGAGAGGCAGCTGACGGAGTTGAATGAGCGCCTGCGTATTCGCATGGGTAACCTGGGCGAAGTTTTTGGCGTGGTCCGGCAAATGGCCGGCAACGCTAAAGCTATTATCGACAATTCGCTTACTTCGGCACAAATCCCCAATCGTGGCGAAGAGCTGAGCAAGCTGGCGCAAAGCAAGGCGTTACCGGGAATCGCAGAGCTGGAGAATCTCTGGTACACGCTGCAACAGGAGATGACCGAATCCGGTAGGGTGGTCAAATTTTCCGGCACAATCATTGCTGACGACGGCACACCTCAGCAGACCAATATTGTTCGAGTTGGCGTGTTCAACGCTATTGGCGAAGACGGTTACCTGCGTTATGTGACGGAAACCGGGTCACTGGTTCTGTTACAGCGCCAGCCACGCGAAGCCGGCATGGCTGAAGATCTTTACGAGGCCACCAGTGGTGTGATCCGCACCGCAATTGATCCGACCAGTGGCCAGCTATTGGGTGCATTGGTTCAGTCACCGACTTGGGGCGAGCGTATTGATCAAGGCGGACCAATTGGTTACGCGACACTTACACTGGGCGCGTTCGGATTGCTGATCGGGCTAATGCGGTTGGTGGTTCTGTTTACAACTGGACGCAAGATGAAGTCACAGCTGGCTTCTGGGCAACCGAGCAGCGATAACGCGCTCGGTCGTGTGCTGGGTGTTTACGCCGAGAGCAAGGGCGACGATATCGAAACGCTTGAACTCAAACTGGATGAAGCCATTCTCAAGGAAACCCCGGAACTTGAATCCTGGCAGGGCTGGCTGAAAATTATTGCAGCCGTGGCGCCTCTTATGGGTCTGTTGGGTACCGTGACAGGCATGATCAGGACCTTCCAGTCAATCACGCTGTTCGGTACGAGTGATCCGAAGCTGATGGCGGGTGGCATATCCATGGCTCTGGTGACCACGGTAGAAGGTCTGGTGGTTGCAATTCCGCTGGTTCTTTTGCACAGCATCGTCGCGGGCCGAAGCAAGAACCTGGTTCAGATTCTTGAAGAGCAGGCTGCCGGCATCATGGCGACCCAGGCGGAACGCCACGTATGATCTGGCTTTCCGATGCTTTTTCCAATCTACAAGGTTTTTTCGATGCCGGTGGTCCGGTGCTTTACGTTGTCCTGCTGATCACTATCTTGCTGTGGACGTTCATTATTGAACGGCTCTGGTATTTCTGGAAGATTCACCCCAGCGCGATGCGCGGCGTGATAAAAGAATGGGAATCCAGGGAGGATCGGGACAGCTGGTATGCCCGACGCATTCGGGACCGGATGATTTCAGAGATTTCCATAGAAGTGAACCGGTTTGTCCTGTTCATCAAGACACTGATCGCGATATTGCCTCTGGTCGGACTGATGGGAACGGTTACCGGCATGATCCTGGTGTTCGACGTCATGGCCATATTCGGCACGGGCAATGTCCGCTTGATGGCGAACGGTGTTTCCGCCGCCACGCTGCCCACCATGGCCGGTATGGTAGCGGCATTATCTGGGCTGTACTTTGGTGCATGGCTGGAGCGCAAGGCGAAGATTGAGGTTGAAAAAGCCGAGGATTCGATGCGTAGTGCCTGATATACGGAACTGAAGAATGAGACGCAAAATCAAACGAAGTGCCGAAGAGGCCGAAATCAACATGACCCCGATGTTGGACATCGTGTTCATCATGTTGATTTTCTTCATAGTTACCACATCCTTTGCAAGGGAGTCCGGGCTGAGCGTGAGTCGCCCCTCGAACGAACCGGACAAAGTCAAAAAGGAAAGCGAAGTAATTCTTATCGAAATTTCAGAGACAGGACAGGTAAGGGTCAGCGGCCGATCCGTCGATATCCGGGCGGTGCGCGCCAACGTTGAACGTAACCGGGCGGAAAAACCGGACGCGAGTGTGGTAGTCGTAGCGCATCGCGACGCGGATGCCGGATTGCTGGTCCAGGTCATAGACCAGGCGCGGCAGGCTGGCGCGCAAAATGTCAGTATTGCGTCAACCGCCACCTAGCCGACTCAATCAGGTCTATATTTATTTTAACGGGGGTGTGCAGCGAAATATTTTGCAGCGCACCACACACGGAAAATTGAGATTATGGCGAGACGACACGCACTCGAACAGGAAGATGCCGAAATCAACATGACCCCGATGCTGGACATCGTATTCATCATGCTGATTTTCTTCATTGTGACAACGTCTTTTGTAAAGGAAGCGGGTCTTGATGTGGACCGCCCCCTTGCCGTCATGATTGAAGAGCAGACCAGGGCAAATATCATGATCGCTATCTCTCCCATCGGCCAGGTGTGGATGCAAAAGCGCCAGGTTGATATGAACCAGGTGCGCGTACTGGTTGAGCAGGCGAGGGCGGAGAATCCGGAAGGCAGCGTGGTCATTATCACGGACAAGAAAGCGCCGACGGGTGTGCTGATCAAGGTGATGGACCAAGTGAGACTCGCAGGTGTTTCCAACGTTGCCGTGGCTGCAGAAGAGGGGCCAGGCTGATGCGTTACGCAATTTCTGCAGCACTGGGACTAATCGTCGCCATCCTTCTTTTCTTTGTAATGCAAAACCTGGTGGCTGGGGTGGGTTCGAAACGTCCGGAAGCAACGGATACATCATTTGTTGATTTTATTCGTGTCCGGCGCGACGAACAGACGCGGACCAAGCAGCGCGAAGTACCGAAAAAGCCGCAACCGCCCAAGAAACCACCGCCACCGCAGCTCGAGGTTGCCCAGCAAGAACAACGTCCGCAGACGCCACAACTGGACATAAACATGCCGCGACTAGATATACCGTTTGGGGCTGGCTCCGGACCATTCCTGGGTGGATTCAGCGCTGCGATGTCAGGTGATGGCGATGTCATTCCGATTGTGCAGATCGAACCTCAGTGGCCTCGTGACGCGCTGATTGAGGGCATTGAAGGCATTGTTGTCATCGAATTCACGATTAACGAAGACGGTACGGTTTCTGATCCGCGTGTCGTTTCAGCAGATCCGCCAAGAATATTCAACAGAAACGCCTTGCGCGCGCTACTGCGCTGGAAGTTTAAACCACGCATTATCGATGGCCAGCCAGTGAAACGTCGTGCGACGATTCCTCTTGAGTTCAAGTTTGACAAGGACAACCCACCACGGCTTTAAAGGGATAGCAGGTGATGTTCATGAGCAACCAAGCGATTCGTTCTTTACTGACTTGCGTCACCCTTTGTGCGTGCGTATTGGCATTTAGCTCAGCTAACGCGGCAGAAGAAAAGAAAAAGCCGCAGGCCCTGATGAGCGAAGGTACGTATAACCGGCTGACCATTATCCAGGACCTGATGGAAAGAAAGGAATTCGTTAGCGCCCGCAAGCGGTTGGATAATCTGCTTCCAAATGTCAGGAGTCATGCGTACGAGTATGCCGTTACGCTGCAGACATACAGTTATTTGTTTATATACCTTGAAGATTGGTCATCGGCCGGCCGCTATATGCAGCAGGCGCTGGACAGCAATGCCTTGCCAGACGCGGTTGAGCAGAGCCTTGTTTATACATTGGCACAAATTTACGCGACGCTGGAGCAATACTCCAAAACTATCCAGATGCTCAAAGGCTGGTTTGCAAAGTCGGAGAATGAGCCGCCCGCTCAGGCGTACATGTTGATGGCAAACGCTTACGTCGCCATGCAGCAGTTCAAGAATGCCCTACCGTATGCAACTAAAGCCATACAAAAAGCGGAGAAACCCAAGGAAGCATGGTATCGCATGCACCTATCAATTTATTATGAATTGAGACGCTATCGCGATGCCGCAAATGTTCTCCAATTGATGGTTGCTTATTGGCCTCACAAGGACCAGTACTGGAAACAACTTTCCAGTATTTACCTACAAATTGAGGATGACAAGAAAGCCCTGGGAACACTGGCAATCATTTACCGTCGTGGAATCCTGACCAGCGATAAGGATTTAATGAATCTTGCACGTTTGTATGTTCTAAATGAGGAACCATACCAGGCGGGGTTAGTGCTTGAGAAAGGCATGCGTGAGGGAAAAATCAAGAAAACACTTAGGAATTATCGAACGCTTGCGCAGTCCTGGATAAATGCACGCGAAATGGACAAGGCGGTTGAGGTGCTTGGGTTTGCGGGAAACCTGTCGGATGACGGTGAATTGTATCTGCGGCAGGCCCAGATACTGACACAGTCGGCAAAATGGGGCCCCGCGATAACAGCGGCTCAAAAGGCTATTGACAAGGGCGGTCTCAAGAATCCTGGGCGGGTATATATGGTTTTGGGAAGCGCCGCCGCTGAAGCCGATAAGCTTGACGTGGCCCGCAGGGCGTTCCGCAACGCGCGCAGCTATTCGAAGACTCGTCGTGCTGCCAATCAGTGGTTGCAGTACATAGACGAGCAGTTGTCGGTGATCGCGCAAAATTAGATTGCTTTGGAATAACAAGTATTAAAGGGTCGCTGTTGCGGTCCTTTTTTATTGGGGTTTCGCCAAATCAGGCTCGCCGAGTTTTGATAGAATTGCCTTTCTTGTTTCTTCACACAGAAATTCACTTGTTGCCCGATCCCTGCCTTCTACTGAAATTGACTTGACGATTTCAACATTTATTTTTCCTGGTGAAATCAACCAGCTGTGCGCAGGCAACACATATCTTGATCCCCTTATTGCTACCGCAACGACGGGTAAACCGGTCCGTGTTGCTGTTAGAAAGACACCTTTTCGAAAAGGTAACAGCCCCGGTTTTTCCTGAAACGTACCCTCGGGAAACATGCCCAACGAATGCCCATCACGAGCTTTCCGCATAAGGCGAGTCGCGGAACCACGACTTGCATTAGAATCGAATCGGTCAACAAATTCAGAACCAAGACGCCTGAGTACAAAGTGCATGACGGGAATACGCGTGAGCTCGTGCTTGATCACAAAGCTGAAATTCGGCGGCAACGCCGCAGTAAGGATAATTCCGTCAAGGTAGCTGGCATGGTTGGATGCAATTATGCTGTTTCCCTCTGGCAGGCGGTCCAGGCCGTTACAGGTCAACTTGCAACCGCATAACCACAGGAATATCCGTGCACTCAGCCGTGCGGCCTGGCGACGTCTTTGTTGTCCCGGAATCAGCGCAGTCGATATGCCTGAAATGACCAGAATCAGGCCGGCGATTGGCCAGGCATAAATGTTGAAAAGCAGTAGACTTGGATGTTTCAGTCGCATTGCATCTTGTCCGCACGCCAAAGTAGAGAATTTACATAATAAAATGTGATCACCATCACGGCCCGCTTTTCCCAAATTGGAAACACTTAAAGCTTGGCCTGCGCATCACGCCGCACACTATACCGGAGGATATGGGTTGTCCCAATCTACCAAGGACTGCAACACCAACCGACACCACGGCAGCGAGGCAACTGTAGCAGAGGTTGATTTGTCCCTACTCTCGATATTTCTCGATGCGATGTGGATGGAACGCGGTCTGGCTGAAAATACGTTGTCGGCTTACCGGTCGGATCTGGTCAACTTGGCGGTCTGGCTCAATCGGAATAAGCAGTCCTTGCTGTCAACCCGCCGTGAACATCTCTTGAGTTTTCTTTCCTGGCGTGTCGAGAACGGCGTAAGGCCACGATCAACTGCCCGCCAGCTTTCCAGCATAAGACGTTTTTACCGGTACCTACTGCGAGAAAACAAGATACATGAAGACCCGACGGCTCAAATTGCGATGCCAAAAATCGGCCGGTCACTTCCCAAATCGCTCAGCGAATCGGAGGTTGACGCATTGCTGGCCGCACCCGATGTAACTGACCCGGTTGGTCTCAGAGACCGGACGATGCTTGAATTACTGTACGCGACCGGTTTACGAGTATCTGAGCTCGTACAATTGAAGTTCGAACAAATAAATCTCAACCAGGGCGTTTTGCGCGTCATTGGCAAGGGGAATAGAGAAAGGCTAGTGCCGCTCGGAGAGGAAGCGCAGACATGGGTTTCTGAGTTTCGCAAAGATGCCAGACAAGAAATCTTGAAGAATAGGCAGTCTCCGTACCTGTTTCCGACTCGACGCAGCCTTTGTATGACACGCCAGGCGTTTTGGCATCTGATTAAACGATACGCTGTAACGGCTGGCATCAACAAAGAATTGTCACCCCACACTTTACGGCACGCGTTTGCGACACATCTTCTAAATCATGGAGCCGACCTGAGAATCGTGCAAATGTTACTGGGTCACAGCGATGTCTCAACTACCCAGATCTATACACACGTGGCACAGGAAAGAATGAAAGAAGTTCATGCTACACATCATCCAAGGGGCTGAGTATTTCGCTCAACCAATTCTCCCGCAATGAAATAATCACCCCTATTCTGGGTCTAATTCATCTGGAACGAATTGCTCGTAGTAGAATGCTCAAATGAAACACTTAACGCTATTTCTTCTTCTGTCCGGATTTGCGCCCGCACTTCTTGCCGTTGGCACCTGGGGCTCAATTGAGCAACGGGAATGGATAGCGTCTCACGTGCCGGGTGTGAGCTTGGATAACGTAACACCTTCACCTGTTGAAGGCTGGTATGAAGTGATACTGGATCCAACTCGAATCGTGTATGTGTCCAGCGATGGGCGACACAGTTTTATTGGCAACTTATTTGATCTGGTCAATCAGGAAAATTTGACCGAAACCAGTCGCGAAAATATTCGTGTCACCATGATTGAAGAGATCGGCGAAGACCTGATGATCCGGTTTGTTCCCACTAACGCAAAGTACATTCTGACCGTTTTTACCGACGTTGAGTGCCCACACTGCCGCAGGTTGCATAGCCAAATAGAGAAATACAACGAACTTGGGATTGGTATTCGCTACGTGTTTTTTCCGCGCAGCGGGTATCCCAGCAGCGCTTGGGATAAATCAATCAAGGTTTGGTGCTCTAAGGACAGGAAGGAAGCACTGACACGCGCCAAGAAAGACCTGTCCGTTGACAGTCAGGACTGTGGAGAGACTCCCGTTGGGTTACATTTCAAAACAGGTGTGTCTTTTGGAATTCGTGGAACTCCGGCAATTTTTTCCAAGGACGGTAAATATATCAGCGGCTACCTGCCACCTGAACAAATGCTCGAGTACCTGGATAAATACTTAACGCCTTAGTAACGATATTACGGTTCAGGTAAAGCAAATCACTTGGACTTACCTCATCGCTCAAGTAAATCAAGTTTCCCGGATTTACTTTAACGTTCAAGTAAATCGAGTTTTCCGGGCTTACCTTCCCACTCAGATGCGTCTGCCGGAGCGTCCTTTTTTTCAGTTATTACCGGCCATTCTTTCGAAAGGTCGGTATTGAGTTCAAGAAAATGTGCCTGGGATTCCGGTAGATCATCTTCTGACACAATCGCCTCAATCGGGCACTCAGGTTCGCACAGGGCGCAATCTATGCATTCTTCCGGGTCGATTACCAGGAAGTTAGCGCCCTCATGGAAACAGTCGACGGGGCAAACCTCCACACAATCCATGTATTTGCACTTGATACAATTTTCCATAACTACAAATGTCATGTCAGAACTCCGAGTCGCGCTCAGGGAATTATGTCATAGCTGATTTTGTGACTCACGTCCCGTGTTTGCGTGGTGCGATGTCTGTAACGTGAACACCGAATTCAGTTTTTTCGAGATCAGCGAAATAGCGTTCCAGTGTGAATTTCACACTGGGAAACGCTATGTTCTGCCAGGGAATGGCCGATTTATCAGCGAGGATGACTTCTTCGCTTTCATCACCGGGGGAATAGCTATCGTCAATCAATGTGCCGCGGAACATCAAGTGCACCTGATCGATGTGTGGGACGTTGATCATCGCGAAAAACGCGTCCACGTTGACCCGCGCCTTTGCTTCCTCGGCGGTTTCTCTCACTGCTGCCTGTTCCGTGGTTTCACCCTTTTCCATAAACCCGGCCGGAATGGTCCAAAATCCTGCCCGCGGCTTAATTGCTCGCTTGCAGAGCAGTATCCGGCCTTTCCATTCACACACGCAGCCCGCCACAATGCGAGGGTTCTCATAATGCACCGTGTTGCAGTTTGTGCAGACAAAGCGAGGCAAGTTGTCCCCCGGAGGAACCTTGATTTCCACGGGTTGTCCGCATTGATTGCAGTATTGCATGGTGCTTTAGCTCTCAGGTCGGAGTTTGCGTCTTGGATATAGAATAATGGTGCCCAGGGTCGGGGTCGAACCGACACTCCCGCAAAGGAACGGAATTTTGAGTCCCGCGCGTCTACCAGTTCCGCCACCCGGGCAGGGAGGGCGACAAGTATAGGGAATCCCGCCGGCATGGCAAGACCGATTGCGACGATTTGGTGAGGTTGGACATCTGGGTAAGATGAGATGGCAGGTTTTTTGGACAAGAAACTCGATGACGCGCTGGTCAGAGCAGCGCAGCGTGGCGATCGCAAAGCACACGAGGTCATCTACCGGACATTTTCCGGTCCCGTGTATACGCTGGCGCGTCGAATGCTACGCAATTCCGAGGCGGCGGATGAAATATTGCAGGAAACCTTTCTTGAGGTATTGCGTAAGTTAAAGCAGTACAGGTTCGAGGCACCGTTGGGCGCGTGGATCAGACGAATTGCGGTCAACAAGTCATTGATGCATATGCGGTCCTACTGGAATCGGTTTCGGGATCATTTTGACGCCAGCCTGGAAAGCCAGTTCGGTACTTTGGACGATCAGGCAGCAAGGGAACTCGATATACGTTCTGCAATGGACCTGTTGTCGGCACCCGCCAGAGTAGTTCTCTGGCTGCACACAGCGGAAGGTTACACACACGAGGAAATTGGAAACATGCTGGGGAAAAGCCCCAGTTATTCGAAATCACAGCTGGCACGCGCACTGGAAAAGTTGCGCGCCACGCTGCACGTATCAAAACAGGTGAAACAATGCACGCAAACTCAGAACAGTTGTTAGCTTTCAGCAGTGGTGACCTGACCGATGAAACGGTCAGAGCTCATATCGAAAGTTGCACCACTTGCAGGCA
>JAZFYH010000183.1:0-2439 GCA_036443475.1 Gammaproteobacteria bacterium
CCGGCCCTTTGAACGGCTGAGATCGACAAATAGGAGGATGACCCATGCCCATTACCGATAGCGAGAAGGCCCGACGCAGAGCCCTGCTTAAAACCCACTATGACGTTGAGAACAGCCACGACATGAAAGGTATTATGGCGACCTTCTCACCCGACGGTGAGATGCTTTTCAACCGAATCCCGTTTACGAATCCGCAAAGCATTCGCGATGCGCACGCCCTTATCGGTTTTTTCGGCACGGATGGCGCTATTGAAGACCTTCACAACTATATCGACGGCGAACATTTTACAGACGACGAAATCATCGTCGAGGGACGCCTGTGCGGCAAACATGTCGGTAAATTCCTAGGCATTGAAGCCACGGGCCGCAACGTCGAACTGCCGTTCATCGCCTTTTATCACTTCGACAAGACCGACAAACTCATCTCCGAACGCGTAGTCATGAACCTCGGGGTGCTTGTCGCTTCGGGGTAGTCAATTGTTGTCAACATTGCAGAGATTGACAAAAGTTGAATGTTGAAATGACCGCTTTGGGTCGAAATCAGGCGCAGCAGTACTTAGTACCATTCTACTGTTCGGAGGCGAATTAACTAAATGGTGCGCTACTTCATCGATGGGTAAAGACTGCTTTTCTTTTTCCGAGGGTTTACCCATGGCTCAAATGTATAAGCTCTCCATTGATCTGACTAACTTACATGTCGAACTGAGAACTCCCAGACACAGGAACTCCAATTCTCGGGCCATCAATCCACCGTACAACGGCTTCATCATGATGCCCGTGAATTCGGATCAACTCTTTGATATTTGAATGCACTTCAACCGAGTGCGCGAATGATAACCACGACAACACACATACACCATTCGTGAACTCGGTACCCTCAGCAACTATGTTGCCCTTGCGCTCAATGTAAAATCGACGCAAATGAACTTCTTTCAGCTCCTTCTCACTCATAACCTTTCCTTAAAATTTATAGATTCACATAACAGTAATTATACGGCGTTCCGCGATATTCCAATATACGCGACGTTCAGTTGCCGTTCCCTCCCGATGTAGCCAACTTCGGCGTAGAAGTCGAGTAGTGCATCAATGTCTGCGGGCTGGGCGTTTTCCTGTTGCGTTTGCTCAAGCGCGTGCAGGTAGGCATCAACCAGGCAGTCAGATTCGTTGCCCAGGGCAACTGGTGCAGTGAACAAGTTCAGGAGCAGGACAGTGCGTTGCAGGTAGTCGGTGTTCATTAGATTCTCCCCCGGGCAGTCTATTTTTGAGATTGCCGGGGTTCGGCAAAGTTCCCTGATCAGGGCTCTCTTGTGGCAGCGTATTGACCGCTTTTCGCCAGGAAATCCTCGAGGCCATTTCTGTACAGTATTGCACTTAGCATAAACCCTTCATTGTGACCGCCATGCAATATCAGCATGTGTTTGGGCTCGTGCGCGGCGTCAAAGAGTGCCTGGCCATGCTTGAAAGGAATGATATCGTCCTGCCGGCTGTGCACGATCAGCACTGGACATTGAACCTGGCTGACTCTTTCTCTGGCGTTGTACTGAAACCGCGACAATAGTCGCACCGGCAGCCATGGATAAACATCTGCACCAATATCCGGAATCGATGTGAACGATGATTCGAGGACCAGGCCAGCCGGAGCGACCTCGGTAGCGAGCTGAGCAGCCACGGCACCACCTAATGAACGACCAAACAGCACGATCCGGTCTGTTGAAATTCCGCGTTCTCCGATCAGGTATTTCCAGGCAGCCCGCGCGTCGCGATACGTACCCCGTTCGCTTGCGCTTCCGGTGCTTTGTCCATAGCCGCGGTAATCAATAATGAAGGTGTTGACACCCAATCGGTGCCAGATTTGGATAGTGTCCAGCCGATGCGAAATGTTGCCCGCATTGCCGTGGAATATCAGAACCGTAAAGTGTGCGTCAGCGGCAGGAATAAACCAACCGTGTAACATTTCGTCGTCGCTGGTTGGTATACGCACGTCTTCAAACTCAAGACCGATGTCCGCCGGCGTTGCGGTTAGCTCACGACCCGGTAAATTCGGCAGGTAAAGCATGCGGCCCTGCATGGCATAAACCAGCAGCATGACCACCAGGTAAGCAATTAATGCCGTAGTGAGAAGGCTGGCTAGCATAGATTTTGGCGTGCTGGTTGTTCCAGGGGTGCTCACGATTATTCAGCGTTGGATTAGACTTAGAGTATAGAAGGATCGCCAGTACGGCCTGGAAGCCGCGTAAAATAAAAAGGGGAAACGCCGGTCAGCTACCCTACAGGGCGGGATGCACCCCACCTTGAAGCCCGTACATCTGAAACAGGTTTTCCGGCGTATTTCTCTTAAGTGCTCTTTTTCCACGAAGGGATGATGCATGAAAACACGAATTGCATGGTTTTCATTCTTGATGCTCTGCCTTATCGGAGCACCAGCCCTTGGTGATGGTG
>JAZFYH010000184.1:0-3277 GCA_036443475.1 Gammaproteobacteria bacterium
ACATTATAAGGTGATGGCCCGTCTAGCCGCCACAGCCCACGACAATTCCCGGCAAGTCTGGGTTTTTTGGCGTGATTCCGGGTATCCGAATTTGGCCGGAATCCCGAGTCGAGCGGATATCGGGTAAACTGCGCGCTCGCTTGACCCCGGAAATTCTACCGACCCGGTACATCAGCAATGAGCTTTAGAACACAAATTCCTGAATTGGTGAAGCGCGTTGAACAGCAGCTGGAACGCTGGCTGCCGGACCCGAGCATCGAGCCCAGCATCCTGCATGAGGCAATGCGCTATTCGGTGCTTGGCGGTGGCAAACGAATACGGCCCATGCTCGTCTACGCGACCGGTCAATCGCTTGATATAGACCTGGACTGTCTGGATGGCCCGGCTGTTGCCATCGAATTGGTGCACTGTTACTCGCTGGTTCATGATGACCTGCCGGCAATGGACGATGACGACTTGCGGCGTGGCCGACCTACTACGCATCGGCAATACGATGAGTCCACGGCAATTCTTGTCGGTGACGCATTGCAAATGATGGCGTTTGAAGTGCTGACCAGTGACCCTGCAATGATATCGAATTCGGCGGCACAACTGGACATCGTGAACATTCTTGCCTATGCATGTGGGTCACGCGGCATGACCGGTGGTCAGGCGATTGATCTGGCGTCGGAGGGTCAAACACTGACCGAAGCGCAATTGGAGACTTTGCATTCCTACAAAACCGGTTACCTGATTCTCGCGAGCATATTAATGGCCTGCGCTAGCAAACCGGAGCTTGCGGATGAAACACGGCAACGCCTCGACCGATTTGGTCGCAGCATTGGACTTGCATTCCAGATTCGCGATGACCTGCTTGATGTCGAGGGCTCAACTGAAAAGATTGGTAAGATACAGGGTGCGGACGAAGCGTTAAAAAAAGCGACCTACCCGGCACTGCTTGGCATTGAGCGTGCTGAAGAACGCGCTCAGGAACTTTACAATGAGGCCATGGAGTGTCTGTCGCCCCTTGGCGATGCAGCGGAACCATTACGTACATTGACCGACATGATCGTCAATCGCGACCATTGACCAATTAATAATCAATCAGAGTTTCAATAACGCGTTCGCCCAACCGCTCACGGCCGGCCAAAAAAGCAAGTTCAATTACGCACGCAAAGCAGGCAACCTTGCCCTTTTGCAATTCAATAAGCTCTGCCGTCGCCGCGGCCGTGCCGCCCGTTGCAATCAAATCATCAACAATCGCATAACGTTTGCCAGCTTCAACGGCATCAACATGCATTTCTACACTATCCGATCCGTATTCGAGCTCGTAAGAAACTTTTACCGTTCGATAAGGGAGCTTGTTGGCTTTGCGTGCTAATTGAAATGGTAAACCGAGACGGGTCGCAACAACCGCACCGAAAATGAACCCGCGCGACTCGATGCCGACAATGGCATCGGGATCATGACGTACGACCCGTTCTACAAGTTGGTCAATGCAAAAATTGAATGCGTCGGCGTTCGCCAACAACGGTGTGATGTCCTTGAAAATAATGCCGGGCTTGGGAAAATCCGGCACATCACGAATATGCTGCTTGAGATCCTCGATATTCACGACAAGCCCTCGCTCAAATAACCTATAATGTCGGCCCGGCTGAGCCTGCCGCAAGCCAATCCGAAATACCAGATCAGTTCATGGAGTTTTCTTGCCAATGAAATTTGCAGATTTGAACGTCATCGTCAGCGGCGGTGCCTCCGGGCTCGGCTTGGCCGTTGCAGAACGTGTCGTGGCCAGTGGTGGACACGTGGCTATCCTTGACCTCAACGATGACCAAGGTAATGCCGCTGCAGAAAAGCTGGGTAAGAGTGCGGTATTTATTCGCAGCGATGTCTCCGACGAAAACCAGGTCGATGATGCCGTGTCCAAAGCTCGCAAATCGTTAGGCCCGCTCAGCCTGACGGTGAATTGCGCAGGCATCCTCGGCGCCAAGCGGATTCTGGGCAAGGAAGGCCCGATGGCCAGCGATTTTTTTGCCAAGGTCATTCAGGTCAACCTGGTTGGCACATTCAATCTCGGCAAGGCTGCCGCCGCCGCAATGAGCGACAATGACCCCGACGAAGACGGCCAGCGTGGACTCATTATCAATACAGCCTCGGTGGCAGCATTTGAGGGCCAGATAGGCCAGGCTGCCTACTCCGCCTCAAAAGGCGGCGTGGTTGGATTGACCCTGCCCATGGCGAGAGAATTTGCGCGCATCGGCGTGCGTGTGGTGTCGATCGCACCGGGTATTTTCTGGACGCCGATGATGGCAGGCATGCCCCCCGAGGTGCAGGAATCATTGGCTCAGCAGGTGCCATTTCCCTCGCGTCTTGGTAAACCTGAGGAATTTGCCCAGCTGGTAGTGTCGGTATACGAGAACACCATGATTAACGGCACCACCATCAGGCTGGACGGTGCCATCCGCATGCAACCCAAGTAGTACGGGCAGTCAAGGCAGTCCAAATCCGGTAAAATCCCGCTTCGCCGTACAGCCCCCCCGTTGCGGGGGTTATGCGTTTTCAGCACAAGGAAACAATCGTGGTGGATCGGGAAGTCATGCAATACGACATGGTAGTGGTCGGTGCCGGACCGGCCGGTCTTGCCTGCGCGATTCGTTTTAAGCAACAGCAACCCGGGCTATCTGTCTGTGTACTGGAAAAAGGCGCGGAAGTCGGCTCGCACATTCTTTCTGGCGCAGTTATGCAGCCGGATGCACTGGATGAACTGCTTCCCGAATGGCGTAAAAGCTATTTAGGCATTCGTGTAGCTGCAACAATAGATAAGTTTCGATTCATGACTAAACAACGCAGTTGGTGGTTCCCACTGCCACCGCAACTGAACAACCACGGCAATTTCATCGTGTCTTTGGGTGCGCTGTGTGCCTGGATGGCAAGTAAAGCCGAGGAACTGGAAATTGACGTATTTCCGGGCTTCACTGCCGCTCAACCATTGTTTGAAAATAGCGCGGTAATCGGTGTGCGCTGCGGCGACATGGGAGTCAGCGCCGATGACACGCCTGGGCCAAACTTCGCTGCTGGTGTCGACATTCACGCCAAATTGACTGTACTCGCGGAAGGTTGCCGCGGTAGCGTCAGCAAACAATTGATCCGGGAGTTTCAACTGGATAAAGACTGTTCCCCACAGACTTATGGCCTTGGGTTCAAGGAACTCTGGCAATTACCGGATGGACGCGGCCAAGCGGGTCTGATCCAACACAGCGTTGGCTGGCCCCTGAATAACAATACCTACGGTGGAAGT
>JAZFYH010000185.1:0-21556 GCA_036443475.1 Gammaproteobacteria bacterium
CTGGGATCACTGTCGCGCAAAAAAGTAAAATCCGCTGCCGAAAATGCTTACACTGCTCATCTACTTTGCAGTTTCAGAAAACCAGGAGTCGATACACTGATGTTGCAAGTTTTCGTGCACGTGGTGAAAAATAGTGAAAAACCTGCTGGTGTTTGACACTGCGTGTTTCGATAATCTGAATTCATAGCAGCTGAAAAGCCGCGATAAAAAAATCTCCGGTAAACTGCTTACCTAGGCATACTGCTCACATAAGGGCAATCATCATGAACGTAAAGTTGATACTCGCTTTAATCGGCATATTTTTCGCAGCACCTGCTTTCGCTGATAACGAAAATTCCAAACAGTGCTTTCACCTGAACGCAGAATCAGAGCGTGATGTCGGATATTGCCAGGCTGTTCGGATCAACGACACGTTGCACGTTTCCGGCAGCGTAGGGTTGGGCGAAATGCCAGGGGCAATTCGCATGGCTTACGATAAACTCACAGCTACATTACAGGCGCATGGACTTGACTGGAGTCACGTCGTCAAGGAAACCGTGTTTGCCACGGATCTCGAAGCCTTTATAGCGAACAAGTCAATACGCAATGCCTATTATGCGGACGACTACCCTGCAGCCACCTGGGTGCAGGTTGATCGGCTCTATCTGCCGTCATTTGTGGTCGAAGTAGAAATCACCGCGCAGTTCCCTGAGCACGTGGAGAAATGAGTACACCGCGGCGAACCGTGTATCGTGTCGAAACGGCCCGCACGGTGTGTCGTTGTTGGTCGCCGGCAGATGCAAAACAGCTGCGCGCGGCACTGGATGAATCCAACGAGTACTTGCGGCCGTGGATTCCATGGATGCGTGATGAACCGAAAACCCTGCAAGAGTCTGCACAATGGTTGCGTAACAACCGCGCCAATTTCGATCAGGACAAGGATTTCCGTTATGCAGTATTTACGCCTGACGAAACAACTCTGATTGGCGAAACCGGGCTGTACACACGCGCCGGCCACGGCGCACGCGAAATTGGTTACTGGATTACCAAGTCATGCGATGGCAAAGGGTATGCCACCGAAGTGACACAGGCTATGCTGAAAGTCGCGTTCGAAATCGACGGTATCAAGCATGTGGAGATTCATTGCGCGGCCGATAACTTACCCAGTCTAAGCATCCCAAAGAAACTGGGTTTCACACTGGAAAAGACACTGCCAGAACACATGGAGGACAGCGCAGGGAATCTGCACGATTCCATGATCTGGGTAATGCATGTCGCGGATTATCCCGGCTCGCCAGCCAGCCATTTCCGGATTGCTGCCTTTGATTGCACCGGGGATCCAATTACCTGAATCGCTTCCCGGCCGAATTACGCCATACAAGCTACGTGACCGAGAGGTTTTAAAGAACAAGGCGGCCATTGGCCGCCTTGTTCTTTAGTGCAAACTTTCTACTTGTGCAGGAAAGCCAAGGTCAGACCAACGATTATCGACGAAACCAGCTCACCAATAATCTGCTTGACTGCAACTGCCATCGGGAAATAGGCGACCGTGTGATAAATGAGGTAGACCGGTATCCAGATCAGTACCGTGATCGCGATTCCGAAACGGATACCCTGTCCGAGCCAGGCTTTGCTGCTATCGTGACCCATGCGGTACACCCAACACAGGCCAAACGCGTAAAAGAGATGGGCGATGACCATAAAATGCATCAAACCCATTTGCTCTTCGTCTGTGCGCATTACACCAGTGAGCTTGGCGTAGTCCGGAGCCAACCACGCACCGTGTACCGCAAACCCGAGCAAACTGGTCAAAATGAAAATCACAACAAAGGCAATCCAGAATTTCTTGTCGAATTTCATCATCTTTCCCCTCGCAACTCCTAAGATTTGTTCAATTATTTTCAGCGTGCAAGGCAACCCGGTTGCCTTCCGTATCAACGATAATGGCGCGGTACCCGAATGGGCCAATCTGGTGTTTGTCTTGCAAAATCTCGCCGCCGTTTTGGGTAACCGCCGTTATGGCTTCATCAATACGGTTGTCGACGTTGAGGTAGATCATCACACCGTTACGCGATGGCGGGTTTTCCTGGTTGGGTACCAGGCAGCCACCATTGAAGGGTTTTTCATGCGGTAACACCGCAAAGGTAAACCCGTCGTGTTCGTCCTTGTTGAGTTCCGCACCCAGTACGTCGGAATAGAATTTCATTGCCCGATCAAGATCCAGCACCGGGAGATCGAACCACACTACCTGATTGCCCATGGCGAACCCTCTCGCAGGTCAACGCCGTTTAAGTTTAGCAGGTGGATTCGACAATTTTTATCGTAAGGTGAGCAACAAATGGTACAGCCGAAAGGGTTTTTACAATGGGATGCATCGATCCACAAGAGATTGTTAAACAATCGGCTTCCTGGAAAAGCGAAGATGGTGTGGTTCTCCTGGTCGGATATTGGGGTTCCGAATGTATAGTGTTTTGAAGGACTGAATTGCGCACGATACCTACCGAAGGGCGGTCGACGCCATGTGTTAACGATTTGTTACGTTCTATTGGCAGTCCAGGGACAGTTCCTGTGTTTTGGATACAGGCGCGCCAAACGGACTTGTAAAAATACCCAAATGCGAGCTGTGTCGGGTCCGTGGGGGTAACTATTTGTTACTTTTGGCGGGTTCTAATCCTCGTTGTCTTACCTACACTTTGGGTAAGACAGGAAGGGGAGAAGGCTCATGCTGTACGCAGCAATCGGTATATTTACGACCACCTGCATTGTCGCGGCAGTGTTTGTCATCAAGCAACGTCAGTCCGCGCGTTATGTGACCGTGGACTGGTCAGACGAAGACGAACCCGACGCCGACGTGACAGTTGTCATGGGCAACCGGGAATATTTCTGACTTGATAAGCAGAATAGCCTGGCTGCCGGGTCGGTCGGAGGGTGTACTATTAAATGTATGCCACAGGTTTCCGACCCTAAAACGCACTGGGAACAGGTTTACTCGAGCAAATCATCTGATAGCGTCAGCTGGTTTCAGAAAAATCCTGCAACCTCACTGGCGCTGATCTCCACCTGCAATCCTGATGCTACAACCCGTTTGATTGACGTGGGCTGCGGTGCATCACAACTCGTTGATCAGTTGTTGTCCCGGGGTTTGTGCTCTGTCAGCTTGCTTGATGTCTCCGCCACGGCATTGGAAATTGTGCGTCTACGGCTTGGGGACAAAGCAACACAAGTTACCTTTTTCAACAGCGATATCACGCATTGGCAACCCGCTTCGCGCTACGACATCTGGCATGATCGTGCCGTGCTGCATTTTCTCGTGCAAGATGCGGACCGGTGCGCTTATCTGGAGCAGGTCAAGCGGGCACTCAAGTCAGGCGGATTTCTAATTATCGGCAGCTTTGCACTGGACGGTCCGGAAAAATGCAGCGGCTTACCCGTGCAACGATATTCGGCCGACAGCCTGAGTGAATTCTTGGGCGAGGAATTTGTTTTGTTGGATGATTCGCGGGAGGAGCACATTACTCCAGCAGGCAGAGTGCAGGCGTTTCAGTTTTGTCGGTTTGTCCGTCAGTGAGCGCATATCAGGCTTACAGGTTTTCCAATTCAGACCAGCGCTCAATGGCGGCGTCAAGTTCCGTGCGCCGCAAATCAAGTTCGTCCAGCACAGGTTGCACATTTTCAAAATCCTGCGCATAAAAATCCGGTTGCCCGATACGATCTTCCAAAGCCGCGACCTGTGATTCCAGGATTTCGATTTTTTCCGGCAAGGTGTCCAGTTCCCGCTGTAACTTGTAACTGAGTTTTTTCTTTTTACCGGCCGGTTGTTGCGTATTGGTACCGTTTTCGGTGGGACCGCGCTTGCTGGTGTTCGGGTTATCCTTTTCGGCCAGCTTGCGGCCCTTACGCAGCCAGTCGTGATAACCACCCGCGTAGGCATTTATAGTTGAACTGTCTTCGAAAACCAGGGTGCTGGTAATGACATTGTCCAGAAATGCGCGGTCATGGCTGACTACAATCAATGTCCCGGCATACTCGACCAGTTTTTCTTCCAGCACTTCAAGCGTTTCCACATCCAGATCATTAGTGGGTTCATCAAGCACAAGAAGGTTGGACGGTTTTGCCAGCAATTTTGCAAGTATCAGTCGATTGCATTCACCACCCGACAGTGCTGCAACTTTTGTCATGGCACGTTTGGCTGAGAACAGGAATCCCGTAAGGTAGCCAATAACGTGCCGGTCCTTGCCGTTGATGCGAATGTATTCACGCCCGTCGCCCACGATTTCGGCAACCGTTTTGTTGCCATCCAGTTCACGTCGCATCTGGTCAAGGTACGCTATCTCCAGATTGGTGCCGTGCTTGACCGTGCCAGCTTGGGCTTGAAGTTGCCCGAGCATGATGCGCAGCAAGGTGCTTTTGCCAACACCGTTATTGCCGATGAGTCCAATGCGGTCACCGCGCATTACTTTGAGACTTAATCCATTGATCAGTTTCTCATCGCCGAATCCGTGGTGAATGGCGTGCAGCTCAATAACCTTTCGTCCGGAAGCTTCGGCGTCTTCAATGGAAATGCGCGCCTTCTTTTCAGGTTTGAGACGTTGCGCGACTTCTTCCCGCATAGCTTGCAGCGCACGCACGCGCCCCTCGTTGCGGGTACGTCGTGCCTTGATGCCCTGCCGGATCCAGGTCTCCTCTTCGGCGAGTCGTTTATCGAATAAAGTGTTGGCCCTGAACTCCGCTTGCAACGCTTCTTCTCGGCGTTTCAAGAAGTTGTGGTACTCGCCCGGCCAGCTGCTTAAACGGGTGCGGTCGATTTCCACAATACGCGTGGCCAGGCGCTGCAGGAAAGCACGGTCATGTGTGACGAAGAGAACGCAACCTGGATAGCTGCGAATACGTGCTTCCAGCCACTGAATGGTGGCCAAGTCCAGGTGATTGGTGGGTTCATCCAGCAGTAGCAGTTCGGGATTGGAAACGATGGTGCGAGCCAGACCGACGCGTCGTTGCCATCCACCGGACAGTTCAGCAAGTGGACGATCGCCGGGTAACTGCATCTCGGTGAGCACGGTTGTCACACGCTGTGCAACGTTCCAACCGCCTTCGGCTTCGATGCGGTGCTGCAAGTTCTCGAGTTCGCGTAAACCGTGCTTGTCCAGATCGGTTTTTGATTGGCTGCGGTATTCGTTGATAAGCGTTAGCAGGTGCGTGAGCCCACCGGCGACGTGTTCGTAAACGGTTTCACTCACCACCTTTGGCAGCAATTGTTCAAGCTGACTGATGCGAAGATTCTGACGATTGCGGATTTCGCCATGGTCGGCCTGCAGGTCGCCGGTGATAAGTTTCATTAATGTCGTTTTGCCCGCACCGTTACGTCCGACCAGGCAGACGCGTTCGCCAGTTTCCAAAGTCAGGTTGGCGTTGCGAAAAAGGGCGCGGCCGGCAACCTCGAAACCGATGTCATCCAGAGTAACTAGGTTCATGGGGCGGGGATTATACGGCTTGCGATGGGATCATCAGCCTTCACGTTTTTCCGCGCAGTCTATGCAAAACGTGACCGTTGGATTCGCATCGAGACGGGCGATGGCAATGTCTTCGCCACAGTCGGTGCATTCGCCAAAATGGCCATCCGCGATGCGCTCAAGCGCCGCCTTGATCCGCTGTTTTTCCAGCTGTACACGGTCTCGGTTTGCTATGGCCATGGCCTGCTGTTGTATGGCATCTATGCGTGAAACGCGGCCTGTACGGGTCTGATCGAGCTCGACAACCTTACTGGACGCATTACGTTGCGCCGTCAGCTTGTGGATGGCGGCATGCATGGCATGCAAGCGCTCGTTGTAGCGACCAACATCCTGCTCTTTCATGGCTGAACCAGCTAACGAAAACGGCAGGTAGAAACCTGCCGCCATCAGGAAACAAAGCGTATCACGTGGGGCGGACTATCCACACACAGTTCAGTTGCTGCTGCTTTCTTCCAGGGCCCGGTGTTGAGCGATCATTTCGGGGGTCACGTCCTCGAGATAGCAGGCCACCGGGTTTGCCCCCGGCCGTGCCCAGAGGCTTTTTGCACCGCAATAATCTTCGTTGACATCAAGGCTAAATGGGGCAGGCGCATAATTTGAAGGAATAGGCATGAAAGCGGATGCAGAATAAGCCCCCCGACCTGATCTCCTGCTTGGCCCACAGTGCGCAACTTGCGAGTCGCCTGTATGGCAAACTATTGTTGTTGGAACAGAAACAAAACGAGGTTCACGCGCCGCGACCCGCGGTTGACGTGTCCGAACTCCGGCAATTGTCAGAAGACCTTTGGCGGCGGCTGATTAGCCAGAAATAGCCAGGATTGCTGCGCCTTATGGCGCGTTTACCCAACTGCGGCGCCGTGGCTTGAAGGCGTGCATACAGTCCAGCAGTTCTGTCGGTGTGCGTGCAACTTGCAGTAACCAGGCATCCTTGGGCCGGATAAATCCCTCCATCACGCCATGGTCCAGTTGCGTGAGCAGACCGCGAAAATAATCATCAACATTGAGTAGACCGACAACTTTCGACTGAACCCCCAGTTGTGTCAACGTACTGATCTCCAGCAGCTCCTCCAGGGTGCCAAACCCGCCAGGCAGGGCGATGAATCCGTCAGCGAGTTCAGCCATGAGCGCCTTGCGTTCATGCATGCTGCCAACCACATGCAATTCGCTCAGCGCAGGATGCGCAATTTCGCGGCGGCATAGAAATTCGGGGATCACGCCGATTACCCGGCCGCCCTCAGCCAAGGCCGTTTCGGCCAGGGTTCCCATGAGACCGGTACTGCCTCCACCATAAATGATCGTGATGTCGCGCTGGATCAGTTCATGGGCAAGATCGGCGGTTGCACTGCTGTAGGCAACTCGATTGCCACGGTGCGCGCCAGTAAAGACACAGATGCGCTGCAGATTCACGGTTGCTCGGGCTCCCTCGCGCGCAGCAGTTCAAGCGTGTGCGCGAGCAGTGAATAGTCACCCGGCTCGCCATGCCCAGGCACTACAGTTATCGCCTTTGGGTAGTTTTTTAGCATGGCATTAATGGCGTACTGCCAACCGGCAATGCTGGCTTCCTGTACGTTTCCTAGCGAACTGGCGGCCGCTGCTTTGACCAAGCAACCACCGAACAGGGTCTTTGTGGCGGGCAGGTATATCACCAGATTTCCAGGTGCGTGGCCGTGGCCAGGAAAGAAAATTTCAAGATTATTCAAAACGAAATTACCACCGGCGCGGAGATTGAGCTCCCGCACCAGGTCCTTGGAAAGCACCGGTGCATCAGCGAAATCCAGAGCAGTTGCGTGCATGAAAATGGGTATGTTCCGGTTTGCCAATACAGCGGCGCCGCCGACCTGGTCACGGTGCCCGTGGGTGGCAATCACGTAGGCAACCGGCTTTTCAAATTTTGCGGTGGCCCAGTCAAGTAAGGCTGCGGTTTGTGCGAGCGTCCAAGGTGTGTCAATGATGACCAGGATATTTCCCTGTTCGAGGATCAGACCGTTGGCCGGTGCTGCGCTGCTGTTCTGACGTGCGAGCCCGGAAACGTGCAGCCAGGTGTGCGCATCAAGTTGGGATACTTTCAGGTCTTCGGCAAGCTGTAACGATTCCGCACCCGTAACAGCGAACGGGAGTACAAGACATAGAAGCAGCAAGATTGGTGCAATGCGCATGATCTGATTGCTTTGTGCCGCGGAATATCTCGTTGACGGAAACTTGTGTGCAAGCTAGCACAGCACGCACGCTTGCGCGAGATTGTTGCGGCCAACGTGATCGACGCGTAGATTCCTGAGTCTGGTTTTATCATCAAGCTGTATTTTGAAAGGTAATGCACATGCGTAGCGTCATTATTATCCTAACCAGTCTGCTCTTATCTGTCGGTGGAACTGTCGCGGCGGATGACTTGGAGTTGTTCAAGAGCCTGTACGATGCGGAATGGCAATTCCGAATTCAAGAATATCCTGAGTTTGCCACTTCAATTGGCATTAATGACCACAATGATCGCCTCACGCATGTCAGGCCGGAAGATCTTACCCGACGTGCAGACTATTATCGTGCGCTGCTGATCAGGTTGGATGGCATTCACAGTCGCGATTGGCCGCTACAAGAACGTGCAAACTTCATCATTTATCGTCGCCAGGTTCTACGCGAAGTTAACGACTACGATTCCGCCGCCCACCTCATTCCGCTGAACAGCGACTGGGGTTTTCATATGCAATTGGCGCGTTTGCCGGCGGAAGTACCGCTGCAGACCGTTAAGGATCACGAAAACCTTCTGACCCGCATGCGCGAATTGCCGGTGGTGATGGATGAATACATTGCCCTGATGCGCGAAGGGCTGCGCCGCGGCTTCACTCAGCCGCGGGTCGTATTGAGCGGGCGTGAAGACACCATTTTGGCGCACGTTGTCGGAGACCCAAAGAACAGCGTATTTTTTAGGCCTTTTGCTGCACTGGCCAGTGACAATCACTTTAGAAAAAAAGATGTAAAGCGCCTTAACCGCGAGGCTGAAGAAGTCATTCGCTACCAGGTAGTTCCGGCATTTGCGAAGTTCTTGGCGTTCTTCCGCAACGAGTACCTTCCCGGTGCGCGTGAAACGTTGGCTGCAGAATCGTTACCGGGAGGAAAGACGTTTTACCAGCAGCAGATTGCGCACTACACAACATTACAAATGAGTGCAGGCGAAATTCATGAGATTGGCCTTGCCGAAGTAGCACGCATTCGCATGGAGATGGAAGAAATAATCAAGGAAGTCGGTTTCAAGGGCAGCTTTTACGAATTTCTGCACTTCCTGAGAACCGACGAGCAATTCTTCGCCAAGACACCGCGCGAACTATTGATGCGGGCCGCTTACATTGCGAAGAAAATGGATCTGAAACTGCCGTCATTGTTCAAGACCCTGCCACGCCAACCGTACGGCGTAGTTCCTGTGCCGGACGACCTGGCGCCTACATTCACAACTGGACGTTACGTCGGCGCACCCAGTGACAGTTCGCGTGCAGGTGAGTACTGGGTGAATACCTACGATCTGTCTAGTCGAACCTTGTACACTTTACCAGCCTTGACTTTGCACGAAGCCGTGCCCGGACATCATTTACAGGGTGCGCTTGCCGCGGAGCAGGGCGAGCAACCAAATTTCCGGCGTTACGATTACATTTCCGCGTTCGGTGAAGGTTGGGGGCTGTACTCCGAATTTCTTGGTATTGAAGCTGGAATTTACGCAACGGCTTACGAACATTTTGGCCGACTGACGTACGAAATGTGGCGCGCCTGTCGACTCGTTGTGGATACGGGCGTGCACGCTATGGGGTGGTCACGTGAACAGGCCATTGACTACTTGGCTGGTCATACCGCCTTGTCCTTGCACGAAGTCAACACGGAAATTGACCGCTACATTTCCTGGCCGGCACAAGCGTTGTCCTACAAGTTGGGGGAGCTGACGATCAAACGCTTGCGCCACGAGGCAAGCTCAACGCTCGGTGAGGATTTTGACCTGCGTGAATTCCATGACGTCATTTTGCGCCAGGGATCGGTGCCGTTGAGTATTCTCGAAGAAGTCGTTGCGGAATACATCAGTTATGCAACCGCGCAATAATTGTCGACGATTCACTTTGCTTACCTATACTAGATAAGCGAGGTAGGCATGCATCACCCTTCAAATATCATACTGGTTGTTGGCGGAATTGTTTTCCTAATGCTGGTGGCGGCGATCGTGCTGGCCCTGACCAAGCGAATTCGTCTGCCGTTTTCCGTCGCACTTGTTCTGGTCGGCATTGCGCTAGGTTGGCTGGGGGAATCGCAACCCGCCTTTGCCTGGGTAGGCGAAGCTATCACGCTGACACCCGATCTCATCTTGTTTGTTTTCTTGCCGACATTGATTTTCGAATCGGCATTTAATCTGGACGTCAGGCAATTGCGCCAGAATCTCGGCCCGGTTTTGTTGCTCGCCGTACCTGGCCTGCTGATCTCGACTTTCCTGATTGGCGGTATCGTGGCAGCCGCCACGCCGATTCCATTTGCAGAGAGCCTGATACTTGGCGCCATTCTCAGTGCCACCGATCCCGTCGCCGTAGTTTCTTTGTTCAAGAAGCTGGGCGCGCCGGCAAGGCTTACCGTTCTGGTGGAAGGTGAAAGCCTGTTCAACGATGCGACCTCAATTGTGGTTGCCAGGTTACTGGTGGGGATTTTGGCCGCCGGCGCAATGACCCTGGATACCTTTACCTCGGGTGTGGTGGAATTTTTTGTGGTGTTCATAGGGGGGGTTGCGGTTGGCTGGGTATTGGCCGTGGTCATGGGCTACATCATTGGATTGGTGGAAGCCGACCCTTACATTGAGATTACGCTTACCACGATACTTGCCTACCTGTCTTTCCTGGTTGCCGAGGAATTACTGCATGTCAGCGGTGTGATGGCCACGGTTGCTGCCGGGTTGACGCTGGGTAGTTGGGGCAGAATGAAAATTTCACCTACCGTCAGGCATTACCTGGAGCACTTTTGGGAATACATGGCATTCGTTGCCAACGCGTTCATCTTTCTGCTGGTCGGATTGAGCGATCGTATCCGGCTCGACGTGTTTATAGAGCACGCAACGCTGTTGTTCTGGGTTGTGGCAGCGATGCTGATTTCACGTGCAACCGTCGTGTACGGACTGTTACCAGTTGCCGGTATGTTACCCGGCAGAGAACCAATTTCCTCTGCCTATCGAACGGTAATTTACTGGGGCGGTTTGCGCGGCGCTATTGCAATTGCAATCGTGCTCAGTCTTCCCGACTTCGAATACGCTGATACATTCGTTGTGCTGGTCATGGGCGGGGTGCTGTTTACGTTGCTGGTGCAAGGGATAACGATGGAACCGCTGGTCAAGTTTTTGGGTCTGGATAAGCCAACACTATCCGACAAGTTGGCCGGCGCAGAAGCAAGAGTGGCTGCGCGGCGAAACGCGCTTGCACGTTTGCCGGATCTTCGCTCAGGTGGGATGTTCTCGCTGCCGATTGTTACCACACTGGAGTCCGAATACCTTGGCAAGTTACGGTATGCGGAGAAAAATCTGGAGCGGATTCGGGAACATGAGATTTCGGTGGACGAGGAATTGCAGTTGCTGTTGCTGCGCCAGTTATCCGATGAAAAAGCACTGTACATCAAGCTGTTTAACAACGGACACCTGAGCGAATCCGGATACCGAAGACTGTGCGCGGAAATTGCCGAGGAGATCGATTCTCTGCGCCACGAAGGTAGCTTGTACGTGAAACAGCCTGGATGGCTGAACCGGCGTAGTGTCGAAACAATTGCATTAAACTTGCTTTCGAATTTACCGCTCTGCGATCGCATCGCTGAACGTTGGCGGCGGGAACGCCTGGTGCTCGATTACGAAATAGCCTGGGCACACCATGAAGCCGCGTCGCACGTGTTGGCGAATCTTGACGCGGTGATCGAGGCAGAAAAGGTTCCTGAGGTGGCTGTGGATGGTTCGCGCGAACAATTCGCTTCATGGCAACGCCAGGCACTGGAGGAGCTTGATACCATTGCCGAACAACTCCCCGAGTTAGTGCAAGCTGTTCAGGAGCGTCTGGGTCGGCGCCTTATGCTTCTGGCCGAAGAAGAAGCGGTCGAGGAATTATGTTCGCATGGCGCAGTTCCTGTGTCAGTCGCTGAACATATTAAATCCGAGTTGAATGCCAACCTGCGGCGACTGCGAGCAAAGAATGTTGTGCGTATAAGATTTGACAAAGCCTCGTTATTGCGCAAGTTGCCATTTTTTACTGAATTGGGCGAAGAAGAATTTCGTGACGTACTGAACGTAGTAAGGGAACGTACCGTCGAAAAGGGCGAAACAGTTTTTCGGGAAGGTGATCGGGATGATTCCCTGTTTATGATTGCACGTGGTGTGGTGCGTGTTTCAAAACGCATCGGCGATGAAATTAAGGACATTGCTACGCTGATTGCGGGTGATTTTTTTGGCGAAATGGCGCTTTTGCATCAGGCGCCGCGCTCAGCATCAATCCGCGCGGTCAGTATCGGTGTCCTTTACGAATTACGCCGTAGCGATGTCATGCCACTCATCGAGCGACACACAGAGTTGCAGGAGTTGCTTGAACGCACGGAACAAGCGCGCATCAATGAGCTCGACAGCAACCGCTGAATTTGCAAGCAGAAAGCCGGCTCCAGATTATTCGCAACTATAAATTGAGGGCATAAAAAATTACGCAGGGGAGGAAACAGCCATGACAATTGCCGCCTTATGGATCGCGATACTCGCGTCTGCCATAGCGGTATTCATCGTGAGTTCCATCGTCTGGATGGTGCTGCCGCATCACAAGTCCGATTTCAAACCCGTGCCCGACGAAGAAGCCGCGAGAAGCGCCTTGAAGGGCATTCCTGTCGGACAGTACAACCTGCCTCACATGGCAGATCGCGCGGCCATGGCAACAGAAGAAGGCCGGCGCAAGATGGAAGAAGGGCCCATGGCTTTGATGATTGTCTGGCCTAACGGTGTACCCAACATGGGCAAGCAGCTTGGCATATGGTTCGTGTTCTGCATCATCGTTAGCGTGGTAGCGGCCTACGTAGCCAGCCGGACCCTGCCGTCGAGCGTAGCATTTACCGAAGCGTTTCGCGTTACCGGCACGGTGGCCTGGCTAGCCTATGGGTTTGGCAGTGTGCAGGAATCCATCTGGTTCGGGCGACCCTGGAGCATGACGGTCAAGATGTTGGGGGATGCATTGGCGTACGCCGTCGCCACGGGACTGTGTTTCGGGTTTTTCTGGCCGGGCTGAGGACAAAGTTACTGCAACAGTAACTAGCACAACCCACTCGATATTGTAAAAAGGCAGCCACGGCTGCCTTTTTTATTCGCGCTACACTTCGGTCATGTCCGATTCGATCACTGCGCCATTTATTGAGCATATTCCAGGCCCCTTGCGCGCCGAGACCAGAAACGCCCTGAAAGAGTATGGTCAAGCAGGCGGGATTGTTCCGCCGGACGCCGCTTGCGCCACCAAACTGGTTCGCCTGTTTGCCTGCAGTCCATTTGCCGCGCGTGTTGCACGACATTTTCCTGATGCCGTTTCGGATCTGCTTTTATCGGGGCTGTTGGCGGAACCCTACGCTGCAGCCAGCCAGGCAAAGCGGCTTCGAGAGTGGATTTCCAGCGAAAATGAGTCAGTATTGATGACCACGTTGCGTAGAGCGCGGCAACTTGAGTGTTTCCGAATCGCCTGGCGCGATATCTGCGAGCGTTGTAGTGCAGAAGAAACCATGTCCGCGTTGTCCCATCTGGCAGACACCTGCATTCAGGTTGCGCACGCGCACGCAACCGCGGTGCATAGCGAAACCTTTGGCGAGATTCCTGGTCCACATAATAGTTCGCAGCAGTTACTGGTTATCGGGCTTGGAAAGCTGGGTGCCAACGAACTCAATTTTTCATCAGACGTCGACCTGGTTTTTGCGTACCGGGTAATGAGTGAAAGCAGTAGCAAACGCAACCTGCATAGTGATGAGTACTTTACCCGCCTTACGCAACGACTGATTCGTATTCTTGATCAGGTTTCTGCCGACGGTTTTGTTTTCCGCGTTGACACGCGGCTTCGACCGTTTGGCGACAGCGGGCCACTGGTGATGAGTTTCAATGCACTGGAAAACTACTACCAGCAACACGGTCGAGAATGGGAGCGCTACGCGTTGATCAAAGCGCGATATGTCGCGGGTAGTAATGATGACGGTAGTGATTTTGTAACTCTGCTCCGACCATTCGTGTTCAGGCGATACCTGGATTACGGGATATTCGAATCACTACGCGAGATGAAAGCCAGTATTGTCGCGGAAGTAGCGCGCAAGGGAATCGAAAGAAACATCAAGATCGGTCCAGGGGGAATCCGGGAAATTGAATTCCTCGGACAATCTTTCCAGTTGATTCGTGGTGGTCGCGTTCCCGCCTTGCAGCAACGGGGAATTCTCTAAGTGGTTGAGGTATTGGCAGCAGAGAGTTACCTAGGTCAGCACGATGCCGAAAAACTTGCGGATGCTTACCGCTTTCTACGCCGAATAGAAAATCGCTTACAGGCGGTCGATGATGGGCAGGTGCATGATCTGCCAACTGACGAGATGAATCGCTGCCGGCTTGCCTTTGCAATGGATTACGATGGTTGGCCGTCCCTTCTGCAGCAACTGGATGCACACAGGAATTTTGTTGCGTCGTGTTTCGAATCGCGACTGCAATTACCGGAATTGCCAGGCGCGGATACGGCCAGCAACCCCGGGATAGCTGGACTGTGGCAAGACAAAGGCGACCATGAATCAGCACGCGAATTGTTGCAACAGACCGGGTATCGAGACCCAAAACGCGCTTTGCAATTAATTAAGAGTACCCGTGCAGGAATCTTGCAACGTCATCCGGGTGAACGGGGCAGACGATTGCTGGATAAGGCCATCCCGGCACTGATTAATGCGGCATCCTCGACAGATGACGCGGAAAGCACACTGGAACGCGTGTTACGAATCGTGGATACCATTGCGTTGCGGACGGCCTATGTTGCCCTTCTCGTAGAAAATCCAGGGGTGTTGGCGCGCCTAACCAACATTGTTGCAATCAGTCCGTTCATTGCTGAGATGCTTACCCACTACCCATTGTTGCTGGACGAGTTGATCGATCCACGTGTTCTTGAACATGTTCCCAGGTTGGATGAACTTGAAAACGAGTTTGCCGATTTCATGCAGGACAGGAGCAGGGACGAAGTCGAACTGCGTATGGAGGCATTAAGCGAATTTCAGCAAGTTAGCGTAATGCGTATTGCGCTGGCGGACGTGCTCGGAAAACTACCGCTCATGAAAGTTAGTGATCATCTAACGCGGGTAGCTGAGTACGTGGTACGCGATGTCATGCAAACAGGGCGCTACCAACTGGAGCTGAAACATGGCAAGCCAGCAAATACGCAATTCTGCGTTGTTGCTTACGGAAAGTTTGGCGGTCTTGAATTGGGCTACGGCTCAGACCTGGATTTGGTGTTCATTCACGATGTGACGGATGAGGTGGAAACGGTTGGTGGGCAGCCCATTGCGGTGTCTTTGTTCTACTTGCGGTTAGTGCAACGGATCATAAGCTGGCTGTCAACCGCCACGCATGCCGGCGCACTGTACGAAGTTGATACTAGATTGCGACCCAGCGGCACAGCCGGGTTGTTGGTGACCGGAATTGAAGCGTTTGCGCGTTACCAGGAAGAACAAGCATGGTCCTGGGAACACCAGGCGTTGTTCCGCGCGCGGGCAATTGCCGGTGACCCGCAGCTAATGGATCAGTTTGAAACACTGCGTCGTAACATTCTGAGCCAGCCGCGCGACCGGGAAGTATTACGTCGCCGTGTGTGTGAAATGCGCGAGAAAATGCTGACCGAGCTCACTGGTCGCGCAACCGGATTTGACCCCAAACAGGACCTTGGTGGGATCATTGACGTCGAATTCTTGGTGCAATTTTTGGTGTTGGTGCACGCAGCCGATCATCCAAGTTTGTTGCATTATCCGGACACAATTCGTGGCCTCGAAGGACTCGAACAAATTGGCGTGCTGTCTAACGAGGAATCTGAAACCTTGTCATCGGCTTACCGTGAACTCCGGGCGGCCGTACATCGCTCAGCACTTCAGGGCACGCCGGCCCTGCTCGAAGAAGCGGAATTTTCCGCGCAACGTGCAACGGTTGGCGAGTTCTGGCGGCGATTCGTTTCCGACGAGTAAGCGACGCAGTACACGCCGGCAGTTTTCGTGCTGCTATACTATTTGCCCGCGACCAAGAGTGATAGGGAGATGCAAAGGTGTCAGAGCAACAGGCGAACGATAACGGGCTTATCCAACCGAATGCGCAAAACCGGTACGAGGTTAGCGCCAGTGACCTGCCGCTGCACTGTCCGATGCCAGGGATGAGCCTTTGGAATTCACATCCGCGCGTTTTCTTGCCAATTGAAAAAACTGGCCAGGCAAAGTGTCCCTATTGTAGTGCCGATTACGAATTGATCACTTGAGACGCCAACGCGATATTCCAGCGTGAATGACAAACAGATTCTTCCGGACGTATTGACCGGCCCAAAAGCGTGGTGGGTGGCCGCACTCATATTTATTTTTCCCGCGACGGCGCTAGTAATCAGCAAGGCGTCCAGCACTACGTTCGCTTTGCTTGCGCTTACAGGAATTGTCTACGGCCTGTTTTATCCAAGTCGCGCACCGCTTTTGCGTGACGAAAAGATTCTACTGTTCAGCATGGTTTTTTTCTTCTTGGTGGCGCTGCTTTCCTATCTCCTCAGTGACATGGGCACCATCGGGTTTTCGCACGTAGGCTTCAAGAAATTGGGCCGCTACCTACGCTTTTTACTTTTCATTCCTATTTATCTCGTTGTGCGACGCATTCAGCACAGTGAAGGCATATGGTGGTCAGGTATCGCTACGGGCGGAATTCTTGCTGGACTGCTTGGTCTGTTTGTTGTCATAGGCGGCGACCAGGCTGGTTTATACAGTTCAAGAGTTGGCGGTGTAACCAATCCCATTCTGTTTGGCGATATTTCATTGACTATGGCGTTCATGAGTCTCGGTGGCTGGCACTATTTTCGTGAGCGCGGAAAATTCTGGTTGATGGTTCCGATACTTGGATTCGTGCTCGGTAATGTTGCGGCCATCCTTTCCGGAGCGCGTGGCGCATGGCTGGCCTACCCTGCGTTCGCCTTATTGTTACTGTTAGTTGCAGCGCGGCAACTCAAGACTGCGCACCGACTGGGAATTGCTGCGGGGCTGGCGCTTTTTTTGTTCGGCTCCTATTTCATTCCGCAAACAGGAATGGGTTTGCGCATTGATCAGCTTGCCGCAGAGGTGGTTGATGCGTTTCACAATAAAGCGAGCCTGGGTTCAATCGGTTTACGGTTGCAGATGTGGACGGCCGCGTTCCATGTATTCATGGAGCACCCGATCCTTGGTGCAGGCGTTGGGGGTTACATCCAGGGCGTGAAAGATCTCGTCGACGATGGCCAGATGCTGGACCTATTCCTGCGCTATAACCATCCACACAACGAATACTTGCTTGTCATGGCAAGCCGGGGATTGCTTGGCCTGGTATCACTGGCGCTCTTGTTTGGCGTTCCTCTAAAACATTTTCTCTGGGCTATTCGGCACCGTGACCCATTTATCCGGAACTTAGCGTTTGCAGGAATTGCCCTCATTATCGGCTACATGCACTTCGCTCTGACTGAGGCAATCCTTGATCGCACCATGCCAATCACATTTTACGCATTCTGCCTGGCGGCGATATACGGCTTACTTCGGGCGCGCGAGCGTTATTTATTAAATTCTCCGGTACAACGGAAGAAAACGCTGAGCGTTATTATCATCGCGAAGAACGAGGCCGACCGTATCGGTCCATGTCTTGAATCGGTGAAAGGCTGGGCGGAAGAAATCGTCGTGCTTGATTCAGGCAGTACGGATACAACTGTCAGTATTGCGAAAAAGTACACCGACAAGGTTTTTAAAACCGATTGGCCAGGATTTGGCATACAGAAACAACGTGCGTTGGAAAAAGCGACTTGCGAGTGGGTCCTCTCCCTGGATGCGGACGAAGTTGTAAGCGATGAGCTACGCAATGAGATTGACAGCGAACTAACCGAAAAACCGGCCTACGATGGCTACCGCGTTCCAAGGCCAATTATCGTGTTTGGCAAGCAACTTGATTATGGTGTGAGCTGGCAGGCACCGATACGACTGTGCGAACGCAAAAAGTCAAGATTCACAGATGCACCGGTGCACGAAAAGATCGTCATATCTGGCGGCAAGATCACAACCATGCGTGGGGCATTATTCCATGAAACCTATAGGGATTATGGGCATGCACTTGAGAAATACAATCAATACGCGTGGTTACAAGCATCGGCACGCTGGGGAAGCGGGAGGCGCAGTAGTTTGATTGGCGCTTTCTTGCGCGCCTTGTTCAACTTTTTCCACAATTTTATTGGTAAGGCGGGATTCCTCGACGGCCAGCACGGTTTCCTGATGGCATGTCTGAACGCGCAATACACGTTCCACAAATACGCCGTACTCTGGGCCAAGAAGGCGGAAGGAAAAACCTGACGTTTAATACGTGACTAAATAAGGAAAATCCTGATTTTTACCGGGTAGTCCGGTCAAACGGAACGCTTTATGCCGTATTTTGTCCAGGTGGATCCGGATGCAATCGTTGTACAGCCAATCGATTCGTTAAGCTTGTGGGACTCTTTAGTTTCGTAGCTGCGCGCGTGATCAAGGTGTACGCAAATTGCACTATATCGGATCCGTTTTGCTTTGATTCCGAGGTTTTTGAGGCGTAAGCCCATTTCCCAATCTTCGCCACCGTAACCCATACGCTCGTCGAAACCATTTACTTCGAGGATATCACTGCGCCAGCCGGAAGAATTGTGCCCGTTCCAGGTGGTTTTCGTACGACTCAGCCGATTCAGGATTTTTGAAAACCTGCCGCCTACGTTCAACTTCAGGCTGAAACAGACACTTCGCGCGCCATTTCGTGCAAGCCATACAGGATCGAAAGCGCGTTGTTCAACAATATCCTGCGTGTCTATTTTCTTGCTGATGTTCATGGGGAGCTTGCAATATCCACCAGACAAGTAGTACCCATTTTCCGAAAACGCAACATGCTGTGCGAGGAAGTCGTTACGCGGAATGCAATCACCGTCAGAAAAAACCAGGTAGTCATGGCGCGCCTGCTTGATGGCGATGTTGAGAATTTGAGTCTTCCTGAACCCAGCATCTTCCTGCCAGATGTGATGTATTTCCAGGTCGCTTGTGTGTTGCATATTTTCAATAAGTTTTCGGGTTTCCTCACCGGAACCATCATCGGCAATAATTAGTTCGAAATCTCTAAAAGACTGGGCGGTATAGCCAGCGATAACCTTGTGCAGCCAATCTGCCTGGTTATAGGTACTCAAGATCACTGTCAGGTGTGTAGCGGCCATGCTGTCTCAGCTTGGTAATACGGTTTGCAACGTCTTGTAATTTATAGAAATGCACCTTTTAGTGTTTTATAGTATATCCATAAAATCGGGATTGGCCAGCTTGGTTACCGACAGTGCTAACAGGCCTCTCCACGCCTCGTAAGAGTTGCGAATCCCGGTTATCTCTTCTGTCGCAATCTTGGTTATTGAGCAGGCTTGGCAGGTCAGGTAGCGGAAGTCCAAAAATGCTGATTACTCGCGAAGACAAATTGTTCATGTTCGGCGTTGGGGCGTTTGTACTCTTCATGCTTCTCGGAAACCACATTGTCCAGGTCACGGAACCGCTTGCGTACCTCTTGTACTTGTTTAGCATCCCGTTTTTGTTTCTGTATTACCGAATTGAACGAATACGCGCTGTATTCCATTGGATAATGATCGTGGGTGCGCTTGGCGGGTTTTTCTTGTTCGACATCTCTGCAGCAGACTTTCCTTTTCTGCCTGGGGTGCATAGTCGAAATTCGATTGCTATCATGTATATGTTATTGGTATTGGTCTTGTGCCTTGGCATCGCTCTGTCTGTCCGACATCGTCTGGTGTCAAATATTGCCATTACCGCTTTCCTTTCCATGTCCGTCGTCTTCATAGTGTTCAGGGATTCTGTATTCCGCGAGTTGTTATTTCCCGCCGGACTACTGCTAGGCGTTACCTGGTTATTTTTTTCGTATCGCGAGGCAAACGGGGAAAGAAGTTATGTTATTCCAGCTGGTTTTTGCTCGGCACTGTTGGGGTTTTACCTGCTGAGCGAAGTGTTTCCCGTTTTTTCCTGGCTTGTGGGTGAATCAATTTCATCGGGGGCAGGGATACTGGCTACCTTCATGGAAGCCAACCCGCTTTTTGGCGAACATTCGGAAATTCTTTATCAATGGCAAAACCTTGGGCTCTTTGGAATGCTTGGAACCGGACTTTTTCTTGGGATTCCCGTTTACAACATGTACTGGGCCGTAAACCATCCTGATAAGGCGATGCGTTTCCAAGGTGTGGCGGGTATTTTATTCGTGCTTGCTGCCGGCCTGCTGTCGCTGTTTGGCCCGGTTCTATCCAACGTTTACACCGGCGCAATCTATGCATTTGGTGTCATGCTGTTTTGGGCCGAGTTGCGTGCCAGGGAAGACGCCTGGCTTGCGGAAAGTAAGCAACGTATGGAGACAATTAGTGTCGGAGTGATTTGCATGAACGAAGCGGATCGGATTGGCGAGTGCCTGTCGTCTGTTGCTGGCTGGGCGGACGAAATTGTGGTTTTCGACAGCGGTAGCATTGACGAAACGGTAACCGAGGCCCGCAAGTTTACTGATAAGGTTTTCGAAACGGACTGGCCAGGCTATGGCATGCAGAAACGACGTGTCGTGGAAAAATGCACCGGAGACTGGGTGTTATCAATCGATGCCGATGAAATTGTTACGCAACGACTGAAAAACGAAATTGATGGCGTGCTGAATGGTGATGCGCGTTACGACGGATTCAAATTTTTTTGGTCCAGTGAAGTTTTTGGCGGCAAAGTTGATTTCGGGGCCGATGGTCGGCGCCACTTGCGCTTGTTTCGTCGTAGTAGCACGGCAGAGTTCAGTCTTGATGTTGTGCATGAGGGCGTTGTCAGCGCAGCTCGGGTACGTGCATTGCATGGCATTGTGATACACAAAACCTTTCGAAACTACGCACACCTACTAGAAAAATTTATGTCTTACGCCATGCTGCAATCCACGGCAAGGTACGAGTGGGGTCGCCGTGCAAACGTCTACGAAGCCGCTCTGCGCGGCATTTTCTCTTTTCTCAGTCTGTACATTTACCGACTGGGATTTCTTGATGGCTGGCGAGGATTCTTGATGGCTGGCCTGTACTCGCAGTATACCTTCAACAAGTATGCAGCTTTGTGGGTAAATAGCCTTCAGGAAACGGAGAACTGTAACGACAGGCAGCGGCCCGCTGCGCCGGTTTCGTCTAACCGGTCATAAGGCGATCGAGTTTTTCCTGTACGGCAGCGGGTGTTATCAACTCCATTGCGGCTGGATTACGAACACGCTGTCCCCAGCGCGCCTCCGTTTCTGAAATACGCGTGAATTCCCGTAATGCCTGCGGGTAACAGTTCACGACCAGGTTCTGGAAATGATATGGACCTGTGCGTGCCGGATTTGAGGTTGCGTACAATCCTATAATGGGTGTTCCGACCGCGTTTGCCATGTGCAAAGGTCCTGAGTCAGGCGCTACCAATCCTTTGGCCCGCTGCAATAGGGCAAGCAGCTGTTTTAATGTCGTTTTGCCAACCAAGTTGGTTGCGGCACCTTTCATGCTTTTCTCAATTTCTTGCGAAAATTCGGTTTCAAATGATGTTGCGCCGCCTGAAAGCACTATCTGCAGTCCGTACCTGCTTATGGCGTAATCGGCTACTTCGGCAAAACAATCCGGCTGCCAGTTCCTGAAATTTCTGAAGCGCTGGCTTGAGCACGGACTGATAACTAGGGTGGGTGTTGCCCCACAGGTGGAATCTGCAAACGCGAGATCAGCATCGGATAATGGTATGTCCCAGCTGATAATCCGTTGTTCAATGCCAATTGCCCGTGCAAACCCAAACAGCCCGTC